>NZ_JBAPKY010000095.1:0-8113 GCF_037083785.1 Roseovarius sp. D22-M7 | reverse complement strand
ATCGGTGATCGTGTCGTCGCTCTCGCCGGGGCGCTTGACGAAGACGTCATCGCCTGGGCCGCCAGTCATGGTGTCGTTGCCCGGTCCGCCGTCCACCACATCGTTGCCGCCACCGCCAAAAATGACATCGTCACCGGAGAGAGCTAAGATGTAGTCATTTCCTCCGAACCCGGAAAAGGACTCACTGCTGGCATCGCCAATCAACACGTCTTTGCCTTCACTAGACTGGTACTGGGCTCGTTCGGAGTAGATGACCCGCGTTCCAGTCTCATCCGGAACCACAAAAAAGCGCGAAAGGTCAAAGTCACCGAGCAATGTTGTCGTTGTATCGGTTATACCATCAAGATCATAGTCGATGGAAATGATCGCAGATCCACCCTCATAACCTGCGGAATCTTCGTTAAAGTCTTCTCCTAAAAATCTGACCTCAATGTAGTCCCGCGTATTTTCAATTGTGGTGTTGAACTTGTCTCGCGTTCCTTCAATCTTTTGCCCAATGCTTGAAACGCCTTTAGAGAAACCATCCTCAACCAACTCGATGATCTTCGGGATACTGTAGACATAACCGCTGGCACCATTGATCAGGAGGCGCGGAAGGGAGCCGAGAATATCGACGATCCCAAAATTGAGTCCTTGGTCGAAGGCAATTGCGTAGTCTGAAATACCTAGATCATCATAGCTTTCCGTGAATCTCCAGCCTCCGGACGAGTTTTCCCATGCGAAAAAGTCGTCGAGCTTGTTACTCCTAGACCCGTCGAAGACGTTAGAGAGCTTCTCGACTGTCCGTATGTATCCTAACTCACCGTCGCGAGGGTGCGAGGCCAAAGCGCGGGCCACATTGATTGTATAACTGTCGGTATTCACCATTGTGACTGTTGTACCGTCGCGAGAAACTAATACCCCAGCTTCACCACCGACGATTTCAGTAGCCGTAGTTAAAGCCTCAGCTTTGTTCCCAACCGCACCCTTCACAGTCAAAGCGACCGCCAAAGATTTTTCGTAGAGGTTCTTTTCCTCGCCTGGCGCGGCAAGCGTATCGAAAAAGCTTTCGGAACTCAGCATTGGCACAACGTCGCCGAGTGTTACAAAGTTCGTCAGCTTGCTGTCATCAAAGTTTGGGTTGTCTCGGTTCGGCGAGCCCGGCGAGCCAAACGTCACGCCAGATGCATCTCTGGCCAACGAATATGCCGAGAGCGAGGAATCAGCCATGAGCTCCTCGACCATCACGCCGCCAAGACTGTGACCAGTAACGAACAGCTTTTCGAACGGACGATCAGCGTTTTGCGCATCGTTTTCGGACCAACTCAAAATGCTTGCAATCGTCGGCGAAAATTCATCATAGATCGTTTCCCAGCTTCCGATCTGGCTCACTAGATCGAGGGGATCAGCCGTTCCGCTGAACGCCAGAGCAAGCACCCGAGCACCTTCTATGTTACCCTCGTAAACATGTAGATTGACGTCCGGCTTACCAAATCCATCCGCAGCTGTGTTTGGCGTAATCGTGGCGAAAGGAGCGCCAGTGACCTCTGCCCAACCAGTTCGGTTGATCGGACCACTATTTGCAGGGTCAGCTGGATCATGTGGGGGCCTGTACGCCCAATCTGCGAGATGAACCAACTCAACGATCACAGCTTCTTCGACTGAGTTCGGTACTGGCGTCGTCGGAGCTGCCCCTTCGCTCGTTGCCGACAGGACGTAATTGCCCTGCTGACCTTGGGCACCTGTGCCTACCCGGATGTAGTGTGTTCCGCTCGTGGTCGCTGTAAAGGTTAGGTTCGCAGGATCGCCTTCGCTGCTGGTCGCGAGGACATTCGAAAAACCTGCGTCGCGCACCGTGAAGATGGCGTCAGACAGGCCGTTCGAGCCATCAACGTTGAAACGATAGACGTTGCCTGCTTGCAGCGAAACCGCGAAGGCGTCCTTGTCTCCGAAAGTGCCGTCGTTGGCATCGGCTGCGCCAATCACCCCGGAAAGCTGATCCCCTACCAGAAGCTGACCGACGCCTTGAGTGGTGCCGGTCTCCGACGGTTCATCCGCGAAGTCATCCTCGGTCGGAGCTGCCCCTTCGTTCGTTGCCGACAGGACGTAATTGCCCTGCTGGCCTTGAACACCTGTGCCGACCCGGATGTAGTGTGTTCCGCTCGTGGTCGCTGTAAAGGTTAGGTTCGCAGGATCACCTTCGCTGCTGGTCGCGAGGACATTCGAAAAACCTGCGTCGCGCACCGTGAAGATGGCGTCAGACAGGCCGTTCGAGCCATCAACAGTGAAACTATAGACATTGCCTGCCTGCAGAGAAACCGCGAAGGCGTCCTTGTCCCCGAAAGTTCCATCGTTGGCATCGGCTGCGCCAATCACCCCGGAAAGCTGATCCCCTACCAGAAGCTGACCGACGCCTTGAGTGGTGCCGGTCTCCGACGGTTCATCCGCGAAGTCATCCTCGGTCGTCGTGAACGGTCCCTCGTCCGTGAACCTGACCCGGAAGTCGCCGGTGGCGCTCCGGAATGGTTGGCTCGCCTCTCCGCTATCGCCCGCGCTGACGGCGAGGTAGTAGGTCTCGCTGCCCGACTGGCCCGCCGTGTTGAAGGTGAAGCTCGGCGCGGCGCCTTCGGCTTCGAACGATCCTCCGACCTCGTTCCCTACGCTGTCGTAGAGCCTGACGAAGACGATGCCGGTCGTCAGCGACAGGGATTGCGCGTCGAAAGAGTACGTCAGATCCGGATCCAGCGTGACGCGATACCAGTCCTTGTCGATGAACCCGCCCTGACCGTCGGAGGCCACTCCGTCGCCTGAAATCGGTTCGGCATCAATTGTCCCCTGTTCCCATGTGCCTTCGGTGAGACCCGCCGATGTATCAGTTCCCTCGTTTACGCTGTCAGAAGAGGCGTCCTCCGCGACATCGATCTCGAACGCGTAGAAGTTGTTGGCTTCCGTGCTTTCGTCGACTTCACCGCGCGCATCCGCCGCCAGCCGGATCGTGTAGCGGCCTGGCGCAAGGTCGTCCGGCAACGACAGGGTGGAAGACTCACCCGTGTCTTCTTCTCCTCCGTCCAGATCCCTCGTGGAATTGAAAACCGAGACAAGGGGCGCGCCGCCCCCGACAAGATAAAGACCTGCATCGCTACTGCCGGCAACGCCGTCACCGATGTTCCAGACTTCCCAGGAGACGGTGATGTCGTCGCCGGGAGCGTATTCTTGGGAGACCACGTCGCCGGGAAGAACCGTGGTACCGTCTATCCTGACCTGTTGCGGGACGAGGTCTGGCTCACCCGCCTCCACGACATCGATCTCGAACGCGTAGAAGTTGTTGGCTTCCGTGCTTTCGTCGACTTCACCGCGCGCGTCCGCCGCGAGCCGGATCGTGTAGCGGCCTGGTGCAAGGCCGTCAGGCAACGAAAGGGTAGACGACTCACTCGTGTCTTCTTCTCCTCCGTCCAGATCCCTTGTGGAGTTGAACACCGAAACAATGGGCGCGCCGCCTCCGACAAGATAAAGACCGGCATCGCTGCTGCCGGCAAAGCCATCACCGATGTTCCAGACTTCCCAGGAGACGGTGATGTCGTCGCCGGGAGCGTATTCTTGGGAGACCACGTCGCCGGGAAGAACCGTGGAACCGTCTATCCTGACCTGCTGGGGGACGAGGTCTGGCTCTGCGGCGAAAATTGAGATCCCAACATTGGTTGCATTGTTGAACTCATTGCTTTCGCTTACACGGAGGTCATAGTCCGCCTGCACAGACAGGATGTAATTTCCTGCAGGGAGGCTTGAGGGCAGCTGAAATGTATCAGTTTCATTATCAAACGTATTTGCGCCAGACGTGCCTGCACTCTGCGACCCTAAGAACCAACTATCTGAGAAGTCTGCCGTAAAGAGAAATACGCCGGAGGCCGTCGTGGCAGCATCGGCTGTTCCACTATTCCTTACCTGCCAATCTACTGTGATGTCTTCTCCCGAAGCGTACTGATTTTTGTCCGTTTCCACGTTCGTAATTCGTAAATCGACACTCATCCACTTATCCCCTGCCGCGACCACACGTGAGCCCAAAATCACCCCTAAGCATGGCCAGCCTGCCGGTCGCTCCACTTCAGTGTCAACAAAAAGTTAACGACCCCGTTGGCCAACCACTCGCACAAGATTCGTCGAACCGATTCGCGTTCCATCGTTAGCACTCGTTCCAGTTGTCTCAACGGTACGCCCACGCCTGCTCCCTCAGCACCGGGGGATCCGCCAGCCATTCCACGATCAGTGTACCCTCCGTTAGCGCCGCCACCTCGCCTGCCACGCGCGCCTGCTCTTCTTGGCTGTACGACACCACGGGCGGACATACCCCAAGCGCGACGTCAGAACTCACCCCCACGCAACCGCTCGAGAAGAGCGTCGCGATCACGAGGCCGCTGCGCAGCCGCGTCCAGCATCTGTCGTTGAATGGCATCATTGCGCTCCAGCATGTCCAGTCGCTCGGCGGCGCGGCCCGCGCGTTCGCCGCTGCGGCGGAGGTTGAACAGAAAGAGGATGATCGCGAGCGCGACGAGGCCAATAGCAGCCATCCGCCGCGCCCATGGCCGGGCCATGATCCTGGCCAGAGCCGTGCCCCACATCAGCGGCGCCCCTTGCGCCAGTCATCGAGCCGCGCCCAGACCCCGACGCCGATCCCCGCGAGCGCCAGCGCGATGAAGACCCATCGCAGCGTGTCGAGATAGGGCACCAGCGGCAGGACCGCCCCCTGCGTCTCGACCAGAACCTCCTGCGCGACCTCGACACCGGCGGCGCCGGCCGTCGCCACCCCGGCCGCACCGGTGCCCTTGAGCGTCCGGCTTTCGGCCAGCACCTCACGCGCGGGCGGCGTCTCGGGCGCAAACGGTGTCGCCCTCGGCGGGAATTGCGCGCCCCACTGGCGTGCCGGCCCCAAATCGACATGCATGAAGTTCGAGCGCGGATAGGTCCCGAACCCGAGGAACCCCACCTCGCGCGCCGCCTGCTCGAAGGTCTTCGGGTCGTGGTTGGCCATGGAAATATCGAAGGCCGTGCCCTCCATGTGCTTCGAGCGTTTGGCACCGCCCACAGCGCGGTTGTGCTCGGGGCTGCGGTAGCCCGAGTTCACGATTAGCGGCTTACCCAGCCGATCGCGCAGCGCCTGCAACTTGTCCAGCGCTTCGGGATGCAGCTTGATCTGCCCGGTGCCACGGCAGGCGATCTCGGCGGGCGAGAAATTCTTCCAGCGCCAAAGACGCTCGGGGACCTCGCGGAAATGGCGGAAGCTTCGAATAGGGTCGGACATGATGGTCTCCTTGGTGTGACAGGCATGTGGCAGTGCCCGCCGCCCGGATGGGCGGCAGGTTCGATGTGTCGGGATTGCGGGTCTGGAGGTCTGTCAGCGTCGCCTTGCGTTCGGGTGTGCCGTGCGCGCGCTACGCCAGAGGCGCGGTCACTCGTCGCGGCCGCGTTGGAAGGCGGCGAACATCAGGTTGCGCATGTCGTGGATGTCGCGCTCGATGCGCTCCAGCCGGTCGTGATCGACGCGCCGGTCCTCGTCGCGGCGCTTCTCGATGCGCAGGCGCTCGGCGTCGAGCTCCTGTTCGAGCTTGTGTAGCAGCGCCTCGTTGGTGAAGGCCTTGCGCGTGACCGCGACGGCCAACCCGCCGACGAAGGTGAACCAGACGCCGATCGCGGCCGCCACGCCATGGTCGCGGAACGCCTGGATGATCTGATCGATGAAGCTCTGGCGCTCGGGCATGGTGCCTCCTGATGGTATTCGCTGTGCGGCCGGAATGTCGGGAAATGACCGCGGTCCGAACCATGCGGCCGGCATGGCGCGGCCGCCCGATCACGTCGGCATCGACCGCGCTGCACAGATCCAGCCAATTGGCGGCGTTCAGGTGGAGCGTCCTTCGATCCGCATATGCGGCATGGACGAGTTGTAGCGACTGACGGTCTGCCCGACCTGGATGTCGCGCGGCGCATTGAAGCCGAGCGCGCCGGACAGCCCGAACGGGTTCACCAATGGCGGCAGACCGCCGGCGCGCTCTTCGGCCGTCACGGTCAGATTGCCGCTGGCAGCGTCGAGGATGAAGGCATGGATGCGGTCGCGCGGCAGAGCGATGTCCAGCCCTTCAAAGGTGATGACCCCGGCGGCCGTGACCGACGCAAAGGCGGAGGTGGCGAGAATCGCGAGCACCTCGCTGTCGTTGGACCCATCCACCTCCGCCACGATGAGCCGCACGTCGATCGGAAACGCGGTGTTGGCATGCAGCCAGGCCTGCACCCGGTCCACGGTCACGTCGGCGAGCGTGTAGAAATCGACGCCGAGGGCCGGCTGCGTGCTCAGCGCCGACCCCGTTGCCAGCGGGCCGAAACGCCCCGTCATCACCAGAACCGTATCCCGGCTGCGCAGGTTGGCCGCATCCATGCGACGGCTGACATGACCGCCCATCCCGTCGGATTTCGCGAGGTAGAGCAGGTCTCCCGCGACCAGTTCGGTGGTCTCGGGCAGGTCGCTGAGTTTATGATCGGTCATGCATCGGGATCCTTCTGCAGGTTTCCAGCGTCCTCCAGGCGAAGCACATACCCGTCCTCGAGACGCAAGGCGCCGGGAGCTACCGGGACTGCCGGGCCGAGATCCGTCCGGCCGCGCAGCAGCGTCGTGAAGAGAAGCGCCATTACTGCGCGACCTCCGCCGCGATGGTCACCGCAAACCCGGCGATGGCGGTTTCCGCCGGGCTATCGCGCGGATCCGCGACGAAGCGGATCACATCGCCCGGCGCTATCGGCACGGCCGCACCGGCCACGGTGGCAAAGGCCAGCGCACCGTCTGTGGCCACGGTGATGGTGCCGATACTGAGGCCGTTACGACTCACATCGAGGATCCAGTCGGCAGCGGGGGCCGTGTCGACGTCACCGCGCGCGCCGGCAAAATCCGCGGGGATGACGATGGCGCGGGGCACGACGAGTTTGCCGATGACCGCGCCGGGCGGCGGGGCGGCGAAGGTCACGGCGCCGAAGTCATAGACCCCGCCGCCGACGGCGCCGAGACCCGTGACCCCGTCCGGCCCGGCATACACCATCAGCTCAGACCCGGCCGGCACCTCCACGACCTCGACGCCAGTGGTCCCCGCCACCATGGCCGCGGCATCGGTGGCGTTGCACAGCGCCAGGAGCCGCGGCACATCCGCCAGTTCGACCGTGAACCCGGCGCCCGGGCTGCCCGTGAGGACCAGCCGCACATGCCGGCGCAGATCCGCGGCGCTGACAGTCACGGTGCCACCGGCGCTGCAATCGACCGCCAGCGTCGCGGTCATGGCGCGATCAAGCCCGTCGATCGCGTCGTTGACCGTGACCTCTTTCTGGTTCTGGGCAGCCGCGACATGGGTCAGGGCGAGATTGGGGCTTGGCATCAGGGGATCTCCAGAGTGACGGTGCGCGGAAAGCCGCGGCCGGCGACTGTGCTCAGCTGATAGACTTTGACCGAAAGGCTGGCCGGGACGGCACCGAAGTCGGCGAGAATGTCCGCGTTGGCATAAACAGCGCACGGGCTTGTCGCGGCCAGTGTGCGGAGCACCGCGCCGCCCGGCCCGTCGAGGATATCGACCTCGTAGGCCTCATGGGCTTCCCCGAGCGGCACGGTGCCGGTGCCGTCCTTCCACTCCCCGCCGATCCGGGTGCGGCGGATCCAGGACAGCGTGATGTCGTCCGGCATGCCGCTGCGCGTGGCGGTCACGCCCACGGGCGCGTAGGGCATGAGATCGCGGCCCGCATGGCTTTGCGTCACGGTCTCGGCCTCCTCGAAGAGCGCGCCGAAGCCGACCGCCCGCCAGGCGCGCGGCAGGCCGAGATCGCCGAGCGCGATCGCCAGTGTCTCGACATCGTCGGGATCGAGCAGGACGAACACCTCGCCGGTCGCGTGCCCGTCCACGAAGACATCCGTGCCCCGTCGGCCCCGCAAAAGCCCGGACAGGGTGTAGGAGCCGTCCGCGTTCAGCGTCACGTCGCGGAACTGGATGATCTCGGGCGCGCCGTCGGCCTTAAGGACGAGGGCCGCGTTGGCGCCGCCGAGCATCGCGTCCTGCGTGACGCTCTCCAGCCGGTCGCCGCCGGTGGTCATGAACACCGTGAGGCTGTT
>NZ_JBAPKY010000094.1:0-8120 GCF_037083785.1 Roseovarius sp. D22-M7 | reverse complement strand
GCTGCATCAAGCGGTACATCGTGCGCGAAATATACCGCGCCCTGTGCGCCCCAGCGGCCCGGGCACCCGCCGCTTGACAAACATAGGAGCATCAATGCCCTCGCTGAAACGATCAACGGACTCTGCAAAACCGAGCTCGTCCATCGCCAGGGCCCGTGGCGCAACATGCAGGATCTGAAAATGGCTACACTCGGCTGGGTCGATTGGTTCAACAACAGACGCCTGCTTGGCCCAATCGGGAACATCCCGGCAGCCTAGGCTGAGGCGCACTTCCTTGCACAGCGCGACCTTCTGATATGGTCAAGTGAAATGAAGCTTTTGGGCTCCGGTAAGACCGGGGCGTTTCACTCCCCACCGCCAGACACGTGGTCATGTAATCATCATGCCGAAGGGGCTGATCATCAGCCGAGGGTGCCGTTGTACCAGTCGTGCAGGGTCACCTTGGTCACAACACCCGCGCCCTCCAGGAGGCGCGCGAATTCCTGCGGATCCTGGGTGCCGCCGTCGCGGCCGCGGTAGTGATAGGGAATGACGCTGGCCGGTGCGAAATCGGCGACGGCGTCGGCCGCCTGTTCCGCGGCCATCGTGAACGGCAGGTTCATGCAGACCAGGGACAGGTCGATGTTTTTGAGCGACCGCATCTCTGGGATGCCTTCGGTGTCGCCCGAGATGTAGACGCGGCTGCCGCCGATGGTCAGGACGAACCCGAGATCGCCGCGGGCCTTGGGGTGAAAATCCATGCGGCCCTCGGTGATGTTGTAGGCGGGGATGGCCTCTATCCCGAGCCCAATCATCGTCTTCGTCCCGCCCGGCGCGATGACCTGAGTGCGGGGCTGCATGGCGTCGGGCATCAGGCCCTTCACGTCGGCATTCGTCAGGATCGGCGCCTCGGCCAGCGTGGCCAGAAGATCGGCGTCGTAATGGTCGCCGTGACGGTGGGTGATCAGGATGAGGTCGGGACCCGGCAGCCGGTCATGTTGCGCGGAGTCGCCCACCGGGTCGACATGGACCACGCCCAAAGGCGTCTCCATCACGAAGGAGGCGTGCGAGACGGGATGGATGACGATGCTGCCATCGGCTAGGCTGAGGCTTGCGCCCTGCGAGGCAGCAAAGCCGAGCGATGGCAGAACGGTGACGGCGCCAGCGGCAGCGGCGGCGCTGATGACGAAGTTGCGTCTTGTCGGCATGGTGCACTCCCTTCCTGTTGATCGGCGCCGGGATGGTTCGGCACGCTCGGACGGGAGCATAGGGCAGGGAGCCGGCGAGACAAAGCAAATTGCGCCCGGCCAGTTCGGGCGGTGCCTTCCGGAAGGGGTGCTAGCGTTCCGCCGCGTCGAGCTTTTCCTGCGCCTCGAGCCACAGCTTTTCGGCGAGGGCCAGCCCGTCCTTGATCTCGGCATATTTCTTTTGCCATTCGGTCACGCCATGCACGTCGTTGTAGATCGTGGGATCGGCCAGTTTGGCGGCGACCTTCGATTCCATTTCCGACAGCTTTTCAACGCGCTGCTCGCATTTCTTCACATCATGCCTTAACTGCAGGATGACGTCACGCGAGGGGCGCCTGGGCTTTTCGACGCGTGGCTTGCGCGCCGGTTTCTGGGCGTCGTCGCCGCGCAGCAGCATCGTGCGATAGCTTTCGAGATCGCCCTCGTAGGGGGCGACGGTGCCCTTGTTGACCAGCCACAGACGGTCGGCCACGAGGCCGAGCAGGTGCATGTCGTGGCTGACGAGGATGATCGCGCCGGTATAGGCGGTCAGCGCCTCCACGAGCGACTCGCGGCTTTCGATGTCGAGATGGTTGGTCGGCTCGTCGAGGATCAGCATGTGCGGCGCATCGAGCGTGGCCAGCATCAGCGACAGCCGCGCCTTCTGCCCGCCCGAGAGCTTCGCGACGGTGGTGTCGGCCTGTTCCGCGCCGATGCCGAAGCCGCCCAGCCGGGCGCGCAGTTTCGCCGGCGCCTCGCCGGGGCGCAGGCGCTTTATGTGATCAAGCGGCGTCTCGTCGCGGTGCAGTTCCTCGACCTGGTGCTGGGCGAAGTAGCCGACGCGCAGCTTCGAGGCCTTGTGCGTCTGCCCGTCGATCAGTTGAAGCTTGTCCGCGAAGAGCTTGGACAGGGTCGATTTTCCCTCGCCGTTGCGACCCAGGAGCGCGATGCGGTCGTCCTGGTCGATGCGCAGGTTGAGATTGCGCAGCACCGGCACGCCGTCATAGCCGACAGAGCCGTTCTCGATCCGCAGGATGGGGGGCGACAGTTCCTCGGGGGCGGGAAAGCTGAAGCGCTTGAGCGCGGCCTCCTGCGGGCGGGTGATCGGCTGCATCTTCGCCAGCGCCTTGATCCGGGACTGCGCCTGACGGGCCTTGTCGGCCTTGGCGCGGAAGCGGTCGACATAGGATTGCAGATGCGCACGGCGCTGTTCCTGCTTTTTCGCCTCGGATTCGGCGGCGGCGATGCGGGCCGCGCGAGTCTGCGCGAAGCGGTCGTAATTGCCGGAGTAGAGCGTCAGCTTGCGGTCCTCGAGATGCAGGATGGCGCCCACCGCGCGGTTGAGAAGCCCGCGATCGTGGCTGACGATCAGCACCGTGTGGGGATAGCGCGCGAGGTAGGATTCGAGCCACAGCGCGCCTTCGAGGTCGAGATAATTCGTCGGCTCGTCGAGCAGCAGCAGGTCGGGCTGCGCAAAAAGCACGCCGGCCAGCGCCACGCGCATCCGCCAGCCGCCCGAGAAGGCCGAGCAGGGCATGCGCTGCTGTTCGTCGTCGAAGCCCAGCCCCTTGAGGATCGACGCGGCGCGCGCCTCGGCGGACCACGCGTCGATATCGGCGAGCCGGGTCTGGATCTCGGCGATGCGGGTGCCGTCCGAGGCGGTGCCCGATTCGCGCATCAGTTCGGTGCGTTCGGTATCGTAGCCCAGCACGGTGTCGAGCAGCGAGACTTCGTTTCCCGGCACTTCCTGCGCGACGCCGCCGATGCGCGCGCGCTGGGGCAGGGTGATGCTGCCGGTATCCAGCGTCAGTTCGCCCCGGATGAGGCGGAAGAGCGTGGTCTTGCCGGTGCCGTTGCGCCCGACGATGCCGACCTTGTGCCCGTCGGGGATCGAGACCGAGGCGTGATCGAGAAGCGTGTGGCCGGCCACCGCATAGCTGATGTCGTCGATGTGTAACATGGGCGCCGCATGCCGCATGCGCGCGGCGGCGTCAATCACAAGCACCACCCGGGCGCCGCGGAAGAACCGCGATGCCGCGGGGCAGGGGGCAGTCTGTCGGATTCCGTACAGTGTCTTGTGATCCGTCCGCGGCCTCTACAACTAAAGACGTACGTGGCGGAGGGTCCGCACCCTCCGCGCCCATCGCGGCCCGGAACACCGGGACCGCGTGGACGACACCGAAAGGAGGATATCATGACCAACAAGATACTGACCACGGTCGCGACCGCCGCACTCGTCGCCGGCCCCGCGCTGGCGCAGGATGTCATCGTGTCGCAGCAAGGACAGGACGAGCTTCGCGGCGAGTGGATCCTGGGCAGCGAGGTGCAATCCTCCGAAGGCGAGGATATCGGCGCGATCGAGGATCTCATCATCAGCGACGAGGGCGAGATCAACGCCGCCATCGTCTCTGTCGGCGGGTTTCTGGGCTTCGGCGCCAAGAATATCGCGGTGGATTGGTCCGAGTTGCAGATCGAGCATGACGGCACGCAGATGGAACTCGCCCTGACCCGCGCAGAAGCCGAGGAGGCCGAGGATTACGTCTATCGGCAGCGTGAAACCCCCGAGTCCGCAGGCGGGAGCGGCACTGACACAGGGACAGGGACCGGTACAGGGACCGGTACAGGTGCCGGCACTGGCGCTGGCACTGGTGCCGCCACCGGGACTGGCACCGGCGGCAACTGATAACGCCTAGCCTTGCGCAATACGTGATCGGCCCCCGGATGCGCCCCATCCGGGGGGCCACTGTTCGCCTTGGCGCTTTTCAATCCGTGCCTTGCGTGCTAGCTGCGCCGCAATCGAGGCGGCACCCGGTCCGGGTGGGCCTATTTCACCTGGAAAACGAGGACAAACATGGCTGTTGAACGCACGCTGAGCATCATCAAACCCGACGCGACCAAGCGCAACCTGACCGGCAAGATCAATGCCAAGCTGGAAGACGCGGGCCTGCGCATCGTCGCGCAGAAGCGCATCCAGCTGACCCCGGCGCAGGCCGGCGTGTTCTATGCCGTCCACAAGGAGCGTCCGTTCTACGGCGAGCTGTGCGATTTCATGGCCAGCGCGCCGGTCGTGGTGCAGGTCCTCGAAGGCGAGGGGGCGATCGCGAAGAACCGCGAGGTGATGGGCGCCACCAATCCCGCCGAGGCCGCCGCCGGAACGATCCGTGCCGAGTACGCGCAATCCATCGGCGAGAACGCGGTGCACGGATCCGACGCGCCCGAGACTGCCGCGGTGGAAATCGGCTACTTCTTCTCGGGGCTGGAACTGGTCGGCTGAGCCGTCCGCGCAACCCCGTATCGCAGACGCCAAGCCGCATGCCCCAAAGTGGGTGTGCGGTTTTTTTTGGCATGTGTTGCATTCACGAGACTGACGCTACGTCATCGTTCCTTCGCATTACGCCCGGACTTGCCATACAACCTTAAGGTGTGTTCATTCCCTCACACACCGTGTTTGAAACTGCGGATTTGCCGGCGGCACCGAGTATGAAGTAAACCGAAATTGTTACCTTTAACATGACCTGGAAAGGGAAAAGGATGAAACAATACGTCACCGCTGCCGCGCTTTTCATGGGCGGGGCCATCATTGGCGCGTCCGGCGCCATGGCCGAACCGGAAGCCTACACGCTCGATTCCAGCCACAGCCAGGTGATTTTCTCGTACAATCACTTCGGGTTCTCGACGACCTACGGGATGTTCTCGGGGTTCGAGGGCGAGATCATGTTCGACGAGGAAGATCCCGCGAATTCGTCGGTCGACGTGTCGATGCCGCTGATGTCGATGTTCACGGGCTGGGAAAAGCGCGAAGAGCATTTCATGTCGGAGGATTTCTTCGACGCGTCCGAAGGCGACATGATCACCTTCACCTCGACAAATATCGAGGTGACCGGCGAGGATACCGCCAACATCACCGGCGACCTGACCATGAACGGCGTCACGCAATCGGTGACGCTGGAGACGACGCTGAACAAGCAGGTCGACGCACACCCGATGGAGAACAAGCCATGGCTGGGCTTTGATGCCGCCACAACGCTGCTTCGGTCGGATTTCAACGTGGGCAACTTCGCACCAATGGTCAGCGACGAGGTTGAGGTGATGATCTCTCTCGAGGCCGGCAAGGCGGAGTGAACGCAATAACAAACGAATTTCGCGTCACGGGTTCGGTAACGAGTGACTTCGTGCGCTAGGCACGTTTGCGCAGGGCTGTTGGGTCTGACGCAGGGTAACGAGTGGATCTGCGTAAGGTGACGTGAATCGGGCCGTCTGCCATCTGCAGGCGGCCCGTCATTTTCCGCCGTGTCAGGTGCCGTAGGCGCGGCGCGGGGTCATTACATCCTCGACCGCCGCGATCAGCGCGTCGGCGATGAAATCATGCTCTGCCTTGGTCAGGCGGGCGGGCAGGCGGACATCGCAGGCGCGCATCAGCATGGCGCGGGTGCGCGGCAGGTCCGGCGTCTCGCCGGGCAGGAACCGCCAGTTCCAGAAGGCGCGCGCGTTGTCGGCACTGAGGCCGAAGACCTGCACCTTGATGCCACGCGCTCCCGCAGCCTCGGCAAAGGCGCGGGTCTGGGCGTCGTCCAGACCTTCGAGGTTGAACTGGATCGAACCAGGCGCGCGGCGTTCCTCGGGCAGGGGGTCCGGCACCGACAGCCACGCGCATGTATTCAGCCGGGCCGCGACATGATCGTGCCCCGCGCGCCCGTCGCGCACGCGGCGCGCGACCTCGGGCAGTTGCGGGCGGATGATCGCCGCCGACAGGTTGTTCAGGCGCAGATTGTAAAGCGGCAGCCGGTTCTGCCAGCGGGCAAAAGCGGCTTCGAGTCCCGCGTCGGGCGTGCCCAGGTGCTTGGCCCAGTTATTCTCGTATGCGCCCGACATGATCACGGCGCGGGCGATCAGGTCGGCGTCGCCGCTGACGATGATCCCGCCTTCGCCGGCGTTGATTAGCTTGTAGGACTGGAAGCTGAAACAGCCCGTACGCCCCAGCGTGCCGATATTGCGGCCGCGCCAGGTGGTGCCGAGGCTATGCGCCGCATCCTCGATCACGGGCACGCCGCGCGCGTCGCAGAGCGCCATGATCCGGTCCATGTCCGAGGTGTGGCCGCGCATGTGGCTGACGATCACCGCCGCGATGTCGTCGTCCAGACGGGCCTGGAAATCGTCGATGTCGATGCGGTAATCCGCGCCGACCTCGCACAGCACCGGCACGCAATCGGCATGCACCACCGAGGAGGGCACCGCGGCGAAGGTGAAACCGGGAATGAGCACCCGCGAATCGCGCGGCAGGTCCAGTGCCTTCAGCGACAGGAACAGCGCCGCCGAGCACGACGAGACCGCGAGCGCGTAGCGCGACCCAAGCAGGTCGGCGAATTCACGCTCCAGCAGCGTGACGGGGGCGTTTTCCGGAGCGGTGTAGCGAAAAAGATCGCCCGATTGCAGCATCCGGTCGATTTCCGCGCGCGCGGCCTCGGGGATCGGCTCTGCGTCGTAGACGTTGGGGGCAGGCGTCATGTTCGGATTTCCTGAAGTTGAGTTTCGGATTTCTCGAACATATACGCCTGAATTATGACAGATTGTCAAAGGAAACGCCGCCCGTGGACGCGACCGGTGCGGGGTCCGGAAAACGCGGGGCCGGGTGCCGCCTAGAGGCGACGCCCGAGGACGAAGCCCGCAAGCCAGCCGCCCAGATGCGCCTGCCACGCCAGACCGCCGCCCAGCAGCACGAAGAACACCACGTTGGCGAGCACCAGCCCCAGAATGGCGACGATCACCGGCCGCACGGTCGCGCCGGCGGCGCGACGCGCGCCGTAATCCCAGGCCTGCCAGACGCCGATCAGCCCGAAGACAGCGCCCGAAGCGCCGATCATCGGCGCGTTGCCCGAAGACAGAAGCCAGAAGGCGAGCCCGCCGCCAATTGCCGAAAGAAAGAGCACCAGAAGCGTGCGCTGGTTGCCGATCCGGCCCGCGACGAACTTGCCCAGGGCCAGCAGGACGACCGCGTTGAAGGCCAGATGCATGATCCCGCCATGCAGGAAGGCATGGGTGATGAACATCAGGACCGTCTGACCGGGATAGAGCGAGCCCATGCCGCCCGAAAGCATCGGCTGCCAGAACGCGCCGATGGCATAGGCCGGCCAGCGCCAGTTCGAGGCGCCGATGACGCCCGCCTCAGACAGCCCGAGAAGAAGCTCGATCGCGGCCATCACCCCGACGAGCCCCCAGAGAAACACCGGCGCACCGTGCTCGGGCGTCCGGGGATGCAAGTGATATCCGCGTGGCATACGATCTGTCATGCGCAGCGTATATACCTTCGCGCCGGGGCTGAAAACGGGGCATGATGGGCTGGCCCGAAGATATTGTCGTAAGGCGCATTACAAGTGAAAAGCGTCACTAAAAGCTGTTTGAGCGGTAATTGTTAAGACTCGGGCTCTGTTGCACAAATCGGGTGATGGTCGAGGTTACCTCTTCCATGTTCTTCCATGTAAAGACTTGTCCGACAGCTTCCGTGACCGGGATGCCAAGCGCGGTGCAGCCGTTCAGGAGGGCGATGCGGACCTGAAGCTCGGCGACCTGACGGTCGAAGTCCCTTGCCATGAACCACGAGAGTGTCAGGTCTTCCGTGTATGATCGATCCGGGCCATGCTTCACCACAAGGAAGTATCCGTCTTCCGTAATGGGGCGTATTCTGTTAAGCAGTTTCCGGGGCCAACTTGCGATCAGCTTTGACGAGCGCATTTGCCATTTTGATTAGCTTGCGCATCACGGCGACGAGGGCGACCTTGGCGGGCTTCCAGGCGGCACGCATGCTGTCATATTTGGCCTTGAAGTGTCAATGTGCATTCAAAACTGACCCGGTGTGATCATCCAAAAATGACCCACCCCGGAGGTGGCAAAGCCCACAGGCGAGCGGCCACCAAATAG
>NZ_JBAPKY010000093.1:0-8452 GCF_037083785.1 Roseovarius sp. D22-M7 | reverse complement strand
TCCTCGATCCAACCGCCGCCACTGCCCGCCATAAATGGCGTGGCCGGCAGTGGCTCCCTTCTCCTCCGGGAACCCGCGAAATTGATAAGACAAGGCCGCGGCGAACCAGCCGAGGGCGGGGAGATGGAGTCTGTAACTTTTCAACCGGCTGCGCCGGAAGTGCCATGTCGAAGCGACCGCAAGAGTGAAGCGGCGCGGGTGCTCGGGATCGACCGCGAGACGGTTGCGAACATCCTGAAACACTCCGTGGCTCAGCGCTTGCCGTAGTAGAGGCCCACCACGTGTTCCGCCTCGGCGAAGAACAGCCAGCGCGACGCGGCGATGCCGGCAACATGGGTCAGCACGGCCAGCACGCCCAGGGCATGCGAGAACGGCAACAGCAACAGCGCGATGGGCAGGACATATCCAAGCGCAAAGGCAAGGATGCGCAGCTTGAGCGCGTGTTTGCGCCCCACAAGGTGGACCATTTCCCGCGACAGGTAGTTGGTGCCGGTATGGGGCGGCTCGAACGCGCGGACGGTGCCCGCGTCGCCCAGCCCGGTGGCGGTCGCCATGTCGGTGCCGCTGGTGGCAAGGGCCCTGTCGCCGCGCACCCACCACAGGATCTGCAGCGCGGCGGCCACGGGGAAAAGCACCAATGCGGCGCTGACCTGACCGGCCAGAAGCGCCCCGCCCGCAAGCGAGATCACGAGCAGCAGGGCGGGCGTCAGCAGGGTATTCCAGCGCGGCACGGTCCTGAGCTGGGCATAGATCATCGCGGTGGTGAACACCGTGGCCAGCGAAAGCACAGCACCAAGCCATCCGAGCGCGGCCAGTCTGGCGTCGAAAAACACCAGCCCCGCGCCATAGATGGCCATCACGATCAATGCGGCCACCGCGCAAACGCCCTCGCGCGACAGCCAGCTGGAGCGCCATTGACTGAACGCCTTCCAGGCCCGTTCCGGGTGCCCGAGATGCAGGGTCGACGCGATCAGCCCGCCGACGGCCAGCCCGTAGGCGATGGCGAAGAACGCGAAGGCCACCCCGCCGGTGACCGGGGGCAGGCCGAGGCCCAGCCAGATCAGTACCCCGAAGCCGAGCCCCGAAAGCGTGGTGAAGACGATGACCGAAGGTGCCGGGTGCATCTCAGATCTTGTCCAGCGTGCGGTCGAGCCAGCCGAGGAACCCCTGGGCGTCAAGCGCCACCGGCGCATCCGGCGCGGCTGTCTCCGGGGCGTGACCGAGCCGGTCCCGGGGTCGGGGCGGCAGGTACTGGTTCACCGGTTTCGTGCCCTGTTCGGGCATCAGGTCGATACCGCCACGCGCCTCCACCAGCCGGCTCACGCCGCTGTCGGGGTCGGCCAGATCGCCGAAATGGCGCGCCCCGGCCGGGCAGGTGCGCACGCAGGCCGGTTCGCGGTCTTGCTCGGGCAGGTTCTCGTTGTAGATGCGATCGACGCACAGCGTGCATTTCTTCATCACGCCCTCAGCCGCATCCATTTCGCGCGCGCCGTAGGGGCAGGCCCAGGCACAGAGGCCGCAGCCGATGCAGTCGGCCTCGTTCACCAGAACGATGCCGTCCTCCACCCGCTTGTAACTGGCCCCGGTGGGGCAGACGGTGACGCAGGGCGCATCCTCGCAATGCAGGCAGGATTTTGGGAAATGCACCAGTTGTGCTGTGCCGGCCTCTGGCTGCACCTCGTAGCTGTGCACGCGGTTGAGGAAGGTCCCGGTCGGGTCGGCGCCGTACGGGTCCTGATCGCTGAGCGGCGCGCCGTAATTCTCGGTGTTCCAGCCCTTGCAGGCGATGACGCAGGCGTGACAGCCCACGCAGGTGTCGAGGTCGATCACGAGGCCGAGCTTGCGATCGGTGGTTTCGGGAAGGGTGGTCATGCGGGGCGCTCCTCGACTGCCGGGGAGCGGTGGCCGACCGGTTCTTCGCGGCTCTTGTCCCACGTGGCGATGAACCAGATGAACGAGCCGATCGCGAGAGCGACAAAGGCCAGAATGGCCAGCAGTGTCAGGGCCTTGCCACTCATTTCTCAACCTTCCATGCCAGATGATCGGGGCCCGGGCCGACGGGCGATTTGATCGGCGCGAAGGCCGGCTGCGCTTCTGCGGGCGCGGGGGCTTTCTCGATCCTCACGCGCAGGTCGAACCACGCGGCCTGCCCGGTGATCGGGTCGGAATTCGACCAGCGCAGCCCGTCGCCGCGTTCAGGCAGAAGCTCGTGGATGAGGTGGTTGAGAAGGAAACCCCGCGTGGCCTCGGGGGCGCCCGCGTCGAGCGCCCATGTTCCCTTTCGCTTGCCGATGGCGTTCCATGTCCAGACGGTGTGCTCGTTGAGCGCGGCCATGTGGGCCACGGGCACCACGATCTCGCCATGCGTCGAGGTCACGCGCGCCCAGTCGCCGGCGGCAAAGCCGTGCTGCGCCCAAACCCTGGTGGGTAGGTAGAGCGGATTGTGCCCGTGGATCTGGCGCAGCCAGGCGTTTTGCGTGCCCCAGGAATGGTACATGGCCATCGGGCGCTGCGTGAGCGCGTGAAGGGGGAAGTCGCGCGTGTCGACGTGATCGTCCTCGAGTGGCGGGGACCAGTGCGGCAGCGGGTCCATCGCGGCCCTGACATGCGCGCGCAAATGGTCGGGCGGCTGGCGCGGCCCGTGGCCTTCGGCGGCAAGCTGGAACTTGCGCATCGGCTCGACATAGAGATCGAAGAGATAGGGCTGGGGCGCATCATAGATGCCGGTCTTCACGGCCCAGTCCTGATAGGCCCTGTTCCACGGCTTGTAGTAATTGGCGCCCTCGGGGATGTGGCTGACGAAGAAGCCGCCATTCGCGATGTAGCGCTGCAGTTGATCGGGGTTGGGCGCGCCGCGCCCGGTCTTAGAGCCGTCGCCGCGAAAGCCCATCAACGGGCCGATACCGGGCTTGCGTTCATGGGACACGATGTAATCGGCGTAATCGGCATATCTGGGCGTGTCATCCTCGGCGGTGAATCCCGGCAATTTCAGCTTGTTGGCAAGCTGGACAAGCACGGTCTGAAAGCCGCGCACGTCCCGGTCGGGCTCGACCACCGGCCACCGGATCGCATCCGCCGCCGCATCCGCTTCGCAAATGGGGCGGTCGAGCATCGAGATGCAGTCATGTCGTTCCAGATAGGTGGTGTCGGGCAGGATCAGGTCGGCATAGGCGACCATTTCCGAACTATACGCATCCGAATAGATGATCCGCGGGATGACATATTCGCCGGTCTCGTCGGTATCGGTCAGCATGTCGATCACGCCGCCGGTATTCATCGACGAGTTCCACGACATGTTGGCCATGTAGAAAAACAGCGTGTCGATCCGGTAGGGATCACCGGCATGGGCGTTGGAAATCACCATGTGCATCAGGCCATGCGCCGATAACGGGTTCTCCCATGTAAAGGCCTTGTCGATGCGCGCGGGGCTGCCGTCCTCCTTCAGCGCCAGATCCTCGGGGCCGCGCGGAAAGCCCAGATGCGGGCCGTCAAGCGGGCAATCGGGTTTGCTGTGGCAATGCGGGGTGGGATGGGCGCTGGCCGGTTTTGGGTATGGCGGTTTGAAGCGAAAGCCGCCGGGCACCTCGATCGTGCCGAGGATGATCTGCAGCACGTGCAGCGCGCGGGCCGTCTGGAAGCCGTTTGAATGCGCCGAGATGCCCCGCATGGCATGAAAGCTGACCGGGCGACCGGTCATCGTCTGGTGCGTTTCGCCGCGGAAATCGGTCCATTCCTGATCGAGGGTGATCGCCTCGTCGAAGGCCACGCGCGCCAGTTCGGCGGCGATGGCACGGATCCTGGGCGCAGGGATGCCGCAGCGGTCCGCCACCGCCTCGGGGGCGTATTGCGCGTCGAGATACCGCTCGGCCATCAGATGCATGACGGGGCGGTGGGTGATCCCACCCACCTCATGCGTCGCCGCAAGATCGGGGCGCACGCCGGGCGTGTCGAACGCGGCGGGCTGACCGGTCACGCGGTCGATGACCAGCGGTTTGCCGTCCGCGTCGCGCAGGAAAAGCCCGTGCTCGGCCGAGGTCGGATCGCTGTTCACCAGGACCGGCGCGTTGGTGTAGCGCGCGAGGTAGTCGAGGTCGATCTTTCCCGCGCGCATCAGTTCATGCACCAGCGACAGGATGAAAAGCCCGTCCGTGCCGGGTGTGATCGCCACCCAGTCATCGGCCACGGCGTTGTAGCCGGTGCGAATGGGATTGACACCGATCACGCGCGCGCCCCGTGCCTTGAGCTTGCCGATCCCCATCTTGATCGGGTTGCTGTCATGGTCCTCGGCCACGCCGAACAGCATGAAGAGCTTGGTGCGGTCCCAGTCCGGCTGACCGAATTCCCAGAACGCGCCGCCCATCGTGTAGATGCCGGCGGCGGCCATGTTGACCGAGCAGAAGCCGCCATGCGCGGCATAGTTCGGCGTGCCGAAATTCTGCGCCCAGAAACTGGTGAAGCTTTGCGACTGATCGCGGCCGGTGAAGAAGGCGAGCTTGGAAGGGTCGGTCTTGCGGATCGGATCCAGCCAGTCGGTCGCGATCTGCAAGGCCTCGTCCCACGAGATTTCCTCGAACGCGCCCGCGCCGCGGGGGCCGACGCGTTTCAATGGCGCGCGCAGGCGCGACGGCGCGTTGACCTGCATGATGCCCGCCGACCCCTTGGCACAGAGCACGCCCCTGTTCACCGGGTGGTCGCGGTTGCCGTCGATATAGGCCACCTCGCCGCCTTTCATGTGCACGTCGATGCCGCAGCGGCAGGCGCACATGTAGCAGGTGGTCTTGCGCACCTCGTCGGAGACATGTGGAGAGGTGTCGAGGCGCGATTGATGCGTCATGTCCGGCCTTTGTCCTGCTCGAGCCTAACGGTAGGACAGAAGACATCCAGCCGCGACAGGTTCCTGTCAAACTTTATTTTCTCAAGGATCGTCTGATTGTGACCGTGGTATTGCGGCCTGGCGGCCCAATCGCCCTGTGGGTCGCGCAAGGGTGGCTTGTGGCCAACCGGGCTTGCCGGCCAGTCGATTCATGCCGTCCGGGCCGCCACACTATGCAGGATCCTCGATCTTTCCGGCAGCTTCCGGCCCCCTGCCGATGTCGCCACGCCGGATCGCGACGACCGAACCACCTCTGGCCTCACGGTCGACAGAGATGGGCATCGAACGTCGTGTCGCTTTTTGTGGCCCGGCAGTTACCCGAAAACACCTCGATCGCGCGGCCCCACGCGCTACAGCCCGATATCCTCTCGTCCCATCATCGGCCTGGCCGCCACCGACTCGAACCCGCCGCCGGCCACGTCGAAGGGCTGCACCGGTTCGAGATCAAGCCCCGATAGCTCGGCGATCACATGCAGCGGCACCCGGTGCGTGGCGTAATCGCCGAACGCCTCGAGTACGTCTGGGATCAGGTTCTTCTGGGTGTGCAGATAGCCCACCGCGCGCAGGCCCGCCGGGGTTTCGGCCACGGCGACCTTCCAGTAATCGGCCGGGACATGCACCAGCCCGCGATAGAACGGATCGTCGGCGCGGAATATCGGGCCGGTAAAGACCGATATGCGCGCGGCGCGTTCCTCGGCCCAGTCGAGCAGGTAATTCTCCAGCTCCAGCCAGGGCCGCTGGTTGAGCCGCGCATGTTGTGGCGCGCAGATCGTGTAGTGGAACGTATCGGCCATGGCGCGGCGGGCCTCGTCCTCGGTGCCCCACATCGGCGCCACCCGGCGCACGAGGTGGCCGCGGTCGTAGTCGTTCGACACATAGGCCGCATTGTCGATCTGCGCCTCGGCGGGAAGGCGCGGGTCGAGCCGCCATGTCCCCTGCCGGGGCAGCCGCCTGACCCGTGTGCCGTCGATATTGCAGGCCGTGACCATGGCCAGCCTGCGCGTCGCGTGCATCACGGCGGAAAAATGCGTGTAGGGCAGGTCGGGGCGCCCGTCCACCTCGCGCACATCGCGCCCGTCCGGCGGCAGCGGCAACGGCACGGGCCGGCCGAGGAAATCGGGATCGTAGCCCGCCACCCCGTGCCAGCGATCGGGCGCAAACATCGCCTCGGCGGGCCTGACGGGCAGATCGCCCGCTGCGTCCTCGGGACCGGGGATGAACCCGGCCTCGCCGCGGCGCATGGGTGGCGCCTCGAGGGGCGCCTGCGGGATTTCCGCAGACTCCGCGCCGATCAGGCGCAGCACGGTGTTCGCATCGCCGTCGCCGGCCGCCGCCGCCTCGCGCAGCACGCGGAAGATCTGGCTGATCCGGATGCCGCGATTGGCGATCCATTCGCCCGCATTCGTCGGGTGCGGCACCGAGCGGTGATGCAGCGCCACCGGCAGCCATTGATCGTTGAGCACCGGCGCCCCGGACGAGCCCGGCTCGGTGTCGGTGCTGTAATAGATGAAGTCGCCCTTGACCCCGAGGATCGAACTGTCGCGCAGGGCGATGGATTTACGGTCGCCGCGCGGGTGCTGGATGATCGAGACCGGCTCTCCCTTGACGGCCTTGCCCGATTCCTCGATCAGGATGAACGGGTCGAACGCGTCGAGCGTGTCGCCCGCCTCGTTGTCGGGCCGCACCGAGACGAAGGTGAAATCCAGCGCCATCCGGTCCGAGGTGAAGAACACGTCATCGGTGATCTCGAAGGTCTGGGTCGGCATCGGCTGGAAGCGGTCATCGTCCTGATAGTTGAACACCGCCCGCGCGCGTCGCGCCGCATCGCGGCTGGCGATCACGTGGTTGTTGGTCAGCATCAGGCCCGGGCCCACCAGGAATCCCGATCCCGAGCCGCTGGGGATCTCTCCGCGCACGAAAAGCTGGATCTTCGCGACCGACGCCGCCTTGCGCGCGCCCCGGCTGAGGTAATTGACCGGGAACAGGTTGGACCGGCCGAGAATGCGCTCGAAGGCCCGTTCGTCATCCTGCGGCACCATGTGCCGGCGGGCGCGCAGGCGCCGGGGCTTGTCGGGGCGGGCAAGTTCGCGCTGCAATTCGCGAAACTCGTCGAGAATATGCAGATCCATCGCAGACAGGTGCCTGCCCGCCGCCTCGTGATCGGGCGGGACCGGGCCACTCCCGGCCTCATCGGTGGGGTCGATCCGCGCCAGCGCGCGATCGACCTGCGTGATCGGTTCCTGCGCGGTCTCGAAGGGCATGCGCGGCACCGCCCGCGGCGGCGCGATCTCGTCGGCCTGTGCGATCTGGGCCTGGAACAGGGCCGCCACCCGCGCATAGCCGGGGTTGCGCGGGTGCAGTTCGTCGTACCAGCTGGCCGCCGAGGCCCCGACGCGGCCGCGGCAATCGACGTGATGCGCCCGCCCCGGGAAGCGCGCGGCGACACGGGCCAGCCGCACGTTGAGCAGATCGATCAGATGCCCGACGACGATCTGCTGCAGCCCCGGCGGAATCCTCAGCGCCTCCATCGGGCCGCCCAGCCATTTGCCGCCGCGCCGCGGCACGGGCCGGTCATAGCCGTGAAAGAATACCTGCAAGCGCGGCTCTGTCGCCGTCGCATCGGCGATGATCGCCTGGAAATCGCGCTCGATCACGTCCAGCATCTGCGCGACTGCGTCGGCGCGCAACACATCGCCCAGCTCCATCCCCGGGCGAAACGCGTGCAACAACGCGGCGAGGTTGCCGCCACCCAGCACGTCGTTGCCCGATGCGCTGAACAGGAACACAGTGGCGTTGCTGTCGGCTATGGCGGATCGATATTCGCCCATGCCGCGCATGTTCGACAGGGTATCGCCCGCCGCCCCCAGCGAATGGACAGCGAAGGGTTTGCTGAGATTGTCGATCACGTCGCGCAAGAGGATGGGATATTGAAACCAGCTGTCGCCTTCCGAGACGATCACCGGCCCGCCATAGCCCTGCCGGATGCGGCGGCGAAACGCCATCCAGCGAAGCTTGCGCGACCAGGCATTGGCGGCTGCCATCGCGACCTGTCCCTCTTCGGGCGAGGCGGGATCCTGCCCGATCAGGCGGATATCGGGCTGAAAGGGCAAGGCGGGCTGCCCGCCATCGGTGAATTGCGCGGCAAGCGCCTGCATCTCTTCTTCGGTTTCGGCGGCGTCGAGGGCGGCAAAGAACTCTTCCGGCGTCATCGCGGACTCCTTTGAGGATAAATGTGTTTTTGAAACGGTTTTCTCGACTGGCAAAACAGCGAATATCAGGATTGTCCGATCCAAGGCGCAGATCAAGTGTTTCCTTGGGTGCGCTGCGGAGGTTGCCTCGGTTGCCAGGGCTGATGTCTTGCACTCCCGTCCTCATTCGTCTCACCGCCGATGCGGCTTCTGTCCGGCCACTGCCCGCCTGGGGCTGCTTGGCGTTGCGCGTGCCG
The DNA here is from genome assembly GCF_037083785.1 of Roseovarius sp. D22-M7. Classification (NCBI taxonomy): domain Bacteria; kingdom Pseudomonadati; phylum Pseudomonadota; class Alphaproteobacteria; order Rhodobacterales; family Roseobacteraceae; genus Roseovarius; species Roseovarius sp. D22-M7. The sequence goes on along the minus strand of NZ_JBAPKY010000093.1, from coordinate 134 downwards.
TTGGAACCTCCTGTCAGCCGATCCGGCGGTAAATCGGCAGGCAGTGTCCCAACGATTGGTGTAGGAGGCCGCGCGCCGAGCCCCCGGCGTAGCGCAGCGCGCGGCCGGTGGTGACTTGGGCGGCGACCGTCGAT
>NZ_JBAPKY010000092.1:0-8572 GCF_037083785.1 Roseovarius sp. D22-M7 | reverse complement strand
CGGGCCTTCTCGCGATCCCAGTCCTGCAGGATCTCGGCGCCGCGGCGCGATTCCGTCTCGGCCACGTGGCGCTCGATCAGGCCCTTCAGCTCGGCTTCCCAATGCGGCTCTGTGACCGGGCAGCTGACCAGCGTCTCGCCGTTGACCAGCGTTTCCGCGCGTCCCTCGGGGTCATAGACATAGGCCATGCCGCCGGTCATGCCCGCGCCGAAATTCGCGCCGATCTCGCCGAGGATCACCGCGACGCCGCCGGTCATGTACTCGCAGCCGTTCGACCCGCAGCCCTCGATCACCACATGCGCGCCGGAATTGCGCACCGCGAAACGCTCGCCCGCGCGCCCGGCGGCAAAGAGATAGCCGGCGGTCGCGCCGTACAGCACCGTGTTGCCGATGATCGTGTTGTCGGCGGCGACAAGCGGGCTGGCCATCGGCGGGCGCACCACGACGGTCGCCCCCGAAAGGCCCTTGCCGACGTAGTCGTTGGCGTCGCCCGCGACTTCGAGCTTCAGCCCGGGGGCCGCGAACGCCCCCAGGCTTTGCCCGGCGCTGCCCTTCAGTTTCACCGTCAGGTGATCGGGCTGCAGGCTGTTGTTCATCCCGAAGCGCCGCACGATATGCGACGACACCCGCGTGCCCACCGTCCGGTCGGTGTTCTGCACCGCGTAATGCAGCTGCATCTTCTCGCCGTCTTCCAAGAACCGTGCCGCGTCGCGCACGATTTCCGCGTCCAGCGTGTCCGGCACCTCGTTGCGTGGGCGGTTGCGGTCGTAGCGGATGTCCTTGGCCCCATCGATGGTGATCAGCATCGGGTTGAGATCCAGATCGTCCAGATGCGCCGAGCCGCGTGACACCTGCGTCAGCAGATCCGCGCGCCCGACCACCTCGTCGAGGCTGCGCGCGCCGATGCTCGCCAGCACCTCGCGCACCTCCTGCGCGTAGAAGGTGATCAGGTTCACGACCTTGTCGGCATTGCCGGTGAACTTGGCGCGCAGGCTCTCGTCCTGCGTGCAGACGCCCACCGGGCAGGTGTTCGACTGGCACTGGCGCACCATGATGCAGCCCATGGAAATCAGCGCGGCGGTGCCGATGCCGTATTCCTCGGCCCCCATCATCGCGGCCATCACGATGTCGCGCCCGGTGCGCAGGCCGCCATCGGTGCGCAGCGTCACCCGGTCGCGCAGGTGGTTCATCGACAGCACCTGGTGCGCCTCGGTGATGCCCATCTCCCATGGCAGGCCGGCATACTTGATGCTCGTCGCCGGGCTCGCCCCGGTGCCGCCGTTATGGCCAGAGATCAGGATCACGTCGGCCTTGGCCTTGGCCACGCCGGCGGCGATGGTGCCGACGCCAGACTGTGCCACCAGCTTGACCGTCACCTTCACGGTCGGGTTGATCTGCTTGAGATCGTAGATCAGCTGCGCCAGATCCTCGATACTGTAGATGTCGTGATGCGGCGGCGGGCTGATCAGCGCAACGCCCGGCGTCGCATGCCGCAGCCGCGCGATCAGTTCGGTCACCTTCATGCCGGGGATCTGCCCGCCCTCGCCGGGCTTGGCGCCCTGCGCGATCTTGATCTCGAGCTCTTCGCAGGCGTTGAGGTATTCCGCGGTCACGCCGAACCGCCCGGACGCGACCTGCTTGATCTTGGCGGACGGGTTGTCGCCATTGGCCTCGGGGTGGAAATGCGCCGGATCCTCGCCGCCCTCGCCCGAATCGGACCGCGCGCCGATCCGGTTCATCGCCACGTTCAGCGTCTTGTGCGCCTCGGGGCTCAGCGCCCCCAGGCTCATCCCCGGCGTCACGAACCGCTTGCGGATCGCGGTCACGCTTTCGACCTCGTCCAGCGGCACCGCCTCGCCGATCGGCTTCATCTCCATCAGGTCGCGCAGGTGGATGGGCGGGCCGGCCTGCATCGCCGCCGAATACCGCTTCCACAGCTCGTAGCTGGACCGGTCGCAGGCCATCTGCATCATGTGCATGACCTGCGCGCCCCAGGCATGCGTCTCGCCCGACTTGCGCGCCTTGTAGAACCCGCCGATCGGCAGCACGTCGCGGCCGCCCTTCCAGGCGCGGCGATGCACCTCTTCCAGCTTGGCCTGGATGCCCGACACGCCGATGCCGCTGATCCGGCTGGTCAGGCCCGGCAGGTATTCCGCGCACATCGCGCGGCTCAGGCCCACGGCCTCGAAATTCAGCCCGCCGCGATAGGACGAGATGACGGAAATCCCCATCTTCGACATGATCTTGAGGATGCCCAGATCGATCGCCTTGCGGTAGCGCGCCACCGCCTCGGTCAGGGTGCCGTCGATCAGTCCGCGCTCGATCCGCTCGGCGATGCTGTCCTCGGCGAGATAGGCGTTGACCACCGTCGCGCCCGCGCCGATCAGCACGGCGAAATAATGCGGGTCGATGCATTCCGCCGACCGCACGTTGAGGCTGCAGAAGGTGCGCAGGCCCTTGCGCGTCAGGTGGCTGTGCACGGCGGACGTGGCCAGGATCATCGGCATGCCGACGCGGTCGGGGCCCGAATACTGGTCGGTCAGAACGATATGCCCGGTGCCCGAGCGCACGGCATCCTCGGCCTCGGCGCGGATCCGCTCCAGCCCGTCGCGCAGCGCGTTCTCGCCGGCGACGAAGCTGCAGTCGATCTCGGTCACGTCGACCTTGAACTGCCGCACCAGCCCGTCCCATTGCGCGTTGCCCACGAACGGGCTTTCCAGCACCAGGATCTCGGTCTGCGTGCTGCTCTCGTCGAGGACGTTCTTGAGATTGCCGAACCGGGTCTTGAGGCTCATCACCCGGAATTCCCGCAATGAATCAATCGCCGGGTTGGTCACCTGGCTGAAATTCTGCCGGAAATAATGGCTCAGCGGGCGGTATTGCTGCGACAGCACGGCGCTCGGCGTGTCGTCGCCCATGCTGCCGATGGCCTCCTTGCCGTCCTCGGCCATCGGAGCGAGGATCTGCTCGAGCTCTTCCATCGTGTAACCGGCGGCAATCTGGCGCTTGCGCAGCTCTGCCCCGGTATGCAGCGGCGCCTCGGTCAGCGCCGACAGCGTGCTGTCAAGCTCGGTGATCTTGCCCACCCAGTCGCCGAAGGGCTGGGCATGCGCCAGCGTGTCCTTGATCTCGGCATCGTGGTAAAGCTTGCCCGCGACCATGTCGACGGCCAGCATCTGCCCGGGGCCAAGCGCGCCCTTCTCCTGCACGGTGCGCTCGTCGATCGGTACCATCCCGGCCTCTGACCCGGCGATCAGCAACCCGTCGCCGGTCACCACGTAGCGCATCGGGCGCAGCCCGTTGCGGTCGAGACCCGCACAGACCCACCGGCCATCGGTCATGGCAAGGGCGGCGGGGCCGTCCCACGGCTCCATCACCGAGTTGCAGTATGAATACATGTCGCGCCACGCGACGGGAAGTTCCTCGCGCTGCTTGGACCACGATTCCGGCACCAGCATGGTCTTGGCCATCGGCGCGTTGCGCCCGGCGCGCACCAGCACCTCGAACACCGCGTCCAGCGCCGCGCTGTCCGAAGATCCCTGCGGGATGATCGGCTTGATGTCCTCGGCCCGGTCGCCGAAGGCGCTGCTGGCCATGCGGATCTCGTGGCTCTTCATCCAGTTGCTGTTGCCCTTCAGCGTGTTGATCTCGCCGTTATGCGCCAGCATGCGGAACGGCTGCGCCAGCCACCATTGCGGGAAGGTGTTGGTCGAATAGCGCTGGTGATAGATCGCGAAGGCGCTGACGAAGCGCTCGTCCATCAGGTCGGGATAGAACTCGGCGACCTGCTCGGCCAGCATCATGCCCTTGTAGATGATGCTGCGGCACGACAGGCTGGCCATGTAGAACTGCGTGATGCCTTCCTGCAGCACCGCCTTCTCGATGCGGCGGCGGATCACGTAAAGCTCGCGCTCGAAGGTCTCCTCGTCCAGCCCCTTGTTGTCCGAGATCATGATCTGCTCGATCTCGGGGCGGGTCGCGTTGGCCTTCTCGCCCAGGCAGGTGATCTCCACCGGCACGTGCCGCCAGCCGTAGATCTTGTGACCCATGCGGATCACCTCGGTCTCGACGATGGTGCGGCACGATTCCTGCGCGCCGAAATTGGTGCGCGGCAGGAACACCTGCCCGACGGCGACCAGCCGGCTTTCGTCGGGCTCGTGCCCGGTGCGGCGGATCTGGTCGTAGAAGAAGGGCACCGGGATCTGCACGTGCAGCCCCGCCCCGTCGCCGGTCTTGCCGTCGGCATCGACGGCCCCGCGATGCCAGATCGCCTTCAGCGCATCGATCCCGGCCTCGACCACCCCGCGCGAGGCGGTGCCATCGACCGACACCACGAGGCCCACCCCGCAAGAGGAATGCTCCTCCGCGTGGGCATACATCCCGTGCTCGGCCAGCCAGTCGCGCTTGGCCTCTTCACGGTCGGCCCAGTCCTGATCGAATTGCGTCATCGGTGTTAACCCTTCCTTCATACGGTAGGTCAGTAAGTCTGCCCTGTTGCCTGATGACCCTGGGTCAGGGTCGGTGCCCCGCGCCGTGGCGCTTCGCGGCGCGGCAGTCGCGCCCGCGCGTACACAACGCGGGTACATATGGTACATGTCGTACGCGCGTCTACTCGGCGGCGATGGCCTGCGGCGCGCTCAGATACTCGAGAATGGCACTGGCCGAATCGCGCCCGTCGCGGATCGCCCACACAACAAGGCTGGCGCCCCGCACGATGTCGCCCACCGCGAAAACGCCCTCCAGACCGGTCTGCCCGGTGGTGAAATCGGCCTTGATCGTGCCCCAGCGGGTCACTTCCAATTCCTTTTGATTCCAGAGCGTTGGCAGATCCTCGGGCTCGAATCCGAGGGCCTGGATCACGAGCTCCGCGGGCGCGTCCTCGACGGCACCCTCGACGGGCTCGGGGCTTTGCCGCCCCGTCGCATCTGGCGCCCCCAGCCGCATCTTCTGCACGCGCACCGCCGTCACCGGGTCGCCCGCGAAGCCGACCGGCGCGCTAAGCCATTCGAAAACAACGCCTTCTTCCTCGGCATTGGCCACCTCGCGCTGGCTGCCGGGCATGTTGTCGCGGTCGCGCCGGTACAGGCAGGTTACCGACGTGGCACCTTGCCGCACGGCCGTGCGCACACAATCCATTGCGGTATCGCCACCTCCGACCACAACCACTCGCTTGCCCTCTGCATTCAGCTCGCCGCTGTCAAATTCCGGCACCTCATCGCCGAATCCCACCCGGTTGCTCGCCGTGAGAAAGTCGATCGCCCGCACGATGCCATCCGCGCCGACCCCGGGACCGGTCAGGTTGCGACTTTTGTAGACCCCGGTCGCGACCATTACCGCGTTGTGTTTGCTGCGAATTTCCTCGAAGGTGATGTCTTTTCCGACGTCGCAGTTCAGCACGAATTCGACGCCGCCCTGTTCCAGCTGGTCGATGCGGCGCATGACCACGTCCTTCTCCAGCTTGAAGCTCGGGATGCCATAGGTCATCAGCCCGCCGCCCCGGTCGTAGCGATCGTAGACAGTGACCTGCACGCCCTCGCGCCGCAGCACGTCCGCGGCCGCCAGACCGCCCGGGCCGGCACCGATTATACCAACGGATTCAACACGTTCCGCGGGCGGGGCAATGGGCTCGACCCAGCCTTCCTCCCACGCGGTGTCGGTGATGTACTTCTCGACGGCGCCGATGGTGACGGTGCCGTGCCCGGCCTTCTCGATGACGCAATTGCCCTCGCACAGCCGGTCCTGTGGACAGATGCGGCCGCAAATCTCTGGGAAGGTGTTGGTCAACTGGCTGACTTCATACGCTTCCTTCAGCCGCCCCTCGGCGGTGAGGCGCAGCCAGTCGGGAATGTTGTTGTGCAAGGGGCAATGCGTCTGGCAATATGGAACGCCGCACTGGCTGCACCGCCCCGACTGCTCCTTGGCCTTTTCATCGGCGAACTCGGCATAGATCTCGTTGAAATCCTGCCGCCGCATATCGGCCGTCCGTTTCTCTGGCATGTCCCGCTCGACATCCACGAATTTCAGCATGGGTTGCTTCGTCACAACACGCCCTCCTTTTCACTTGTTCAGGAACTTACGCTAAGTCGCGAGCGATGAAAAGTCAGCAATGCTGTCCTTTAACAGAAAATTTCGGCAGTGGCAGCATGATTGTGTAAAGAAATTCTCAACACTACGTCCGATCCGGTCCTTAATTGCCGTTTGCCCTTTGTTCGCAATGCTTTATAGCTGCGCGGCATAGAGGATGGGATCGCCGCAATGACGCTTTTTCACATTTTCATCGTGGCGATCATTCAGGGGGTCACCGAATTCCTGCCGATTTCGTCGTCGGGGCATCTCATCCTGCTGCCGGGCCTCGCCGGCATGCCGGACCAGGGCCTGATGATCGATGTCGCCGTGCATGTCGGCACCCTCGTCGCCGTGGTGATATATTTCTGGGCCGATGTCCGGCTGGCCATACTCGGCACCCCGCGCATGCTGATCGGGCGCGTCGACACCCCCGGCCCGCGGCTCGCGCTGCTGCTGCTGATCGCGACGATCCCGGTGATCGTACTCGGCCTGCTTCTCAAGCTTTCGGGGCTACAGGACGGTCTGCGCTCGGTCACCGTCATCGGTTGGACCACGATCATCTTCGGCCTGCTGCTCTACTGGTCCGATCAGGCCGGCGCACAAGAAAAACGCACCGGCGCCTGGTCCCTGCGCGACGCGGTGATCCTGGGGTTCTGGCAGGCCATCGCCCTGATCCCCGGCACCTCGCGGTCGGGCATCGTGATTACCGGCTCGCGCTTCCTGGGATACCAGCGCCACGACGCGGCGCGCATCTCCATGCTGATGTCGATCCCGACGATCGCCGCCAGCGGCCTCCTGCTCGCCGGTGAGGCGGTGCTCGACGCCGATCTCGCGGCCATGCGCGACGCCGCGATAGCCGCAGGGTTCGCCTTCGTCGCGGCGCTCTTGGCGCTGACCCTGATGATGCGCCTGCTGAACCGCGTCAGCTTCACGCCCTACGTGATCTACCGCCTCGGCCTCGGCCTGGGCCTGCTGGTCTTCGCCTATGGCTGAGCGCGATCAGGTCCGCAGGTTGCGCGCAGAATCCGTGATCGCCTCGTATTGCCCGCCCCTGCGGAAGCGCCACAGGTAGTCGGGCAGTACCGCGTCCAGCGAGGTCGGCGTGATCCCCAGATCGGCAAAGCCGCGGGCCTTGTCCGACACGACATTGTCCACCCGCAGGCTGCGCACCTGGTCGCGGGTGATCTGCGGCGGCACGAGACCGAAGGTGAGCGTCTGCACCAGTTCCATCCCCCAGGCCATGGCCGCCGCAATGCCGAAGGGAATGTTCAAGATCAGACGCCGGCGCCGGATGATCGTCAGCATCATCTCCATCAACTCGCGGAAGGTCGCGCGGGTCGAGCCGCCAAGCTCGTAGATGCCGGGCGCGGCGGTCCCGTCGACGCCCATCTGCGCCGCCTGCGCGACATCGTCCACATAGACCGGCTGAAACAGGGTCTCGCCCCCCACCACGGGCAGGACCGGGCCGAACCGACTCATCGAGGCGAAACGATTGAAGAACTGGTCCTCTGGCCCGAAGATCACCGACGGGCGCAGGATGACCGCCTGTGGGAAATGCTTCAGGATGCCGGCCTCGCCCGCCGCCTTGCTTTGCGCATATTCACTGGCAGAGTTCGGATCCGCGCCGATCGCCGAGATCTGCACCAGTCGTTCCACGCCCTCTTCCGCGGCCAGCCGGGCGATCCGCGTCGCGCCTTCGTCCTGGACGGCAGTGAAGTTGTTGCGGCCCTTGCGGTCGAAGGTGCCGACACAGTTCACCACGGCATCGGCCCCGTGCAGCACCGAGCGCACGCTGGCATCGTCTCGGATGTTGCAGGCCACGGGCGCGACCTGCCCGACATCGCCGTAGGGCTTGACATGCAGCGCCTCGTTGGGCCGCCGCACCGCCACGCGCACCCGCCATCCCGCACTGGCCATCCGCCGCGCAATGTAGCGACCGACAAATCCCGATCCGCCGAAGATGGTGACAAGTCTGGACATGGAGAGCCTCCGGGCTGAACGCGATACATACTTCACTATCGTTCCCGGGCGCTTTGGACAAGCCGATTGACTTGAGGCGCCGAGGCCGCAAAATCGCCGTTGACACCACCTCGCGCTGCCTCTACACGCCTGCCCACCACCGGCCCAGGTGGCGGAATGGTAGACGCGCTAGCTTCAGGTGCTAGTGTCCGTATGGACGTGGAGGTTCGAGTCCTCTCCTGGGCACCACAAACTCTCCTCATTGATACAAAAAAGTCAATAAAACAAGGGGTTTGATCGCTTCCGCAGCACGGAATGATCGATTTGCTACGCATTTTGCTCCCGTTTTTGCTACGCACGGCTTTCAGGTTCCGCCTTGGCCGATATGATGATTCACAGGTCCCTCACTCACCCTCGAGGGTCATCTCGGGCGAACATTTTGACCTCAATATCTGTGAATCGGCATGCAAAAGTGACCCACCTGGGTGGGTTATGATCATCTAAAACTGACCCACCTGCCACGTTAGCATCCGTGCGTTCATGCACG
>NZ_JBAPKY010000091.1:0-8636 GCF_037083785.1 Roseovarius sp. D22-M7 | reverse complement strand
ACGCCCGACGGCGTCATCTCGCGGTGATCGGATACGTCGGAATGGCTGATCATATGTCGTCGGAACACGTGATCGAATGTGTCGGAATGCGCACCGGCAGCCGCCTTCCGACGAAGTCCGCCTCGGTAATCGGGTCGCCGGCGGCGCGTGCAAGCGCGTCATAGAGTTCGTCGCTTCGGGCGCGCACGTCATCGAGGGTGATGTAGAATCCCTCGATGACGTCCGGTGGAAGCGCAATTTTTTCCTGAGCTGACGTTGAGACAGGCGCCACCAAGGCCAGTGCCAGAGCAGTCCGAACAGCGGTCATCAGCATTCCATTTTCTCCCCGTAAAGTGGAAATCTTTCATACGCGACGACGCGACAGGATCGTGCGGGTGCGGACGCCATCTCAGGCCGGCCGTTTCAAGGTGATTTGCGTCACGTCGCAATTCCCGCTTGCGAAAGTCGCGGCGCAGGAAGTGAGATAGAAGTTCCACATCCGCCGAAACCTCTCGTCGAAGCCTAAGGCGGAAATCCGTGGCCAATTTTCATTGAATGTTTCATGCCAGCGGCGGAGCGTCTGGCTGTAGCTCTCGCCGAACTCGACCGAGTGGACGACCCGCAGGCCGGCGCGCTCTACCTCCGCGAGGAGCGCTTTGCGCGAGGGCACGAGCCCCCCGGGGAAGATGTATTTCTGGATGAAGTCGACGCCGCTGCGATAAACCTCCCAGCGGCGGTCCTGAACGGTGATGATTTGCAGTGTCGCATTGCACTGCGGCTTCAGGCGTTCACGAACAGACTCGAAATAAACCGGCCAGTAGCGCTCTCCGACCGCCTCGAACATCTCGATCGAGGCGATGCCGTCAAATCGGCCGCGCGCATCGCGGTAGTCCTGGAGCCTGATCTCGACCCGGTCATCGAGGCCGGCGTTTCTGATGCGGTCCCGCGCGTAGTCGTGCTGCGCCTCGCTGTTGGTGAGCCCCGTGACGCGCAGACCGCGCTCGGTGGCGGCGTATTCGGCAAAGCCACCCCAGCCGCACCCGATCTCCAGCACGTGATCACCCGCCTCGACGCCCATCTCGTCGATCAGGCTCGCGTATTTCGCGGTCTGCGCCGACTCGAGGCTTTCTTGTCCGGTCGTGAACATGGCCGATGAATAGGTCATCGTCTCATCGAGCCAGAGCCGATAGAAATCGTTGCCGAGGTCGTAATGGGCGGCGATGTTGCGCCGCGCCTGCCGCCGTGTATTGCCTCGGAGGGCTTGCCGTGCCTGCTCGACAAGTCGGAGCAGGCCCTTGCCCGGAAATCCATCGTATATGTCATCACCGGCAACGTGAACGAGATCCATGAAAGCCTGCAGATCCGGCGTCGACCAGTCGCCGTCAAGGTAAGCCTCCGAGAACCCCAGGTCACCCTCGCGGATCAGCCGCGTGAAGAGATCGGGATCATGCACATGCAACTCGGCTACCGGCCCCGGCCGCGCGCCGTCCGCGCGAAACTTGCGACCGTCGGGCAGCACAAAGGTAACCCGCCCCGCCTGCATGGCGCAGGCTCTCTCAAAAACCGACGCGAAGTAGCGCGGCAAACCGCGCTGCCCATCGGTGGTCGCGGCCGAAACTCCGAGAGGTGAAACCGGCACCGAACTGGCGCTTGGCATGGACCTGTTCATGAAACGCCTCCTTATCAGACAGGATCAGCCCTGAGATCCAAGAACACCATGATGAAGCAGTCAATCGCGGGCGCCACTAACCTAGGTTAACACGCCGCGCGCCATTCGATGTCGTGATGCAGTTCATCGGCGCAGCGCGTCTCCAGCCTCCTCTCCCATCGCCTCTCGGGAATTGCAGTTTGATTTGAGGCTCTGGGCAGGGTCCGTGGCATCCGTCGCGGGATGGAGTTGGGTTACAGCGCTCGAAGCCGAGGCAAGCAGCGCCCGGGACGAGCTGCAGACCGGCTTCTCAAATAGAAGGGGCACCTTCCAAGGCATGGAAGGCTGCGGACGAAGATGTCTATGCCAACCGATCCGTCGATACGGCCCTTCATGGGTCATCGCGTTCGGCCGCGCGTTTGTTCTCCCGGACCGTCATGTGGACCATCATGGACGCACTCTCCGGATCGTCGTCGCGGTGACGCTTTTCACCACGATCATCATCGGCGCGGGCGCACGGCGTTTTCTGGTCGTAAAGAGGGTCCGCGCGCCCACCTCTGCAGACCCGGAGACTCTGGTCTGCGAAAACGGGAAGTGCCGAGGCGTTTCACAGCTTTTGCTGTCGCATTGCCCAGATGATCACCAGCGCCGAAATCGACAAGAGCAAGATGGCGGCCGCCTCGATGAGTATATTTTCCGGCGCCATTTCCTTGCCCTGCAGAACGACCAAACGCCCTACGGCCGTGATAGCTATAAATATCGGATACACGAAGACGGAATCGCGTCGGGCATAATAGACCGACACCATTCCGATCACTTCAAGATACAGGAACATCAACAGAATATCGGCCAACAGGATGGTCCCCAGCCGATAGATGGCAAGGATTTCGAAGGCGACCGCGACCAGCGTCATGGCCACGACAACCACCAGAAGTAATCGCTCGATGACGTGAAACAGGCCGAGAGCGAACAGTTTCTCGCCGCGTCCTGACCCTATGCCCGACTGTGTATCTTCGGACAGGCCGGCGGACGTCGCCCGCGACTTCGTTTCGGTGTCGCTTTCAAGCATGTTTACGAGCCAAGACCGTCAACATGGCGGCCCGCGTTAGCACAGACCTGATTGATGAACGGTGCCGTGAATTCCGATCTGCCGCATCACATGTCACCTTCTGACCGGCATGCCTTCATTCTCTGCGGCCCTGATCGGCGCCTCATCCCGCTTGGGTCCGGTTTCTGGTGTCCGGTCCGGCTCGTCATTCCCGCCCCGGGAAAGCCGCGACGCGGAATTGAGTTCGCGAATTTGTGCGGCGGTTACACCATCGGCCTGCATCGCGAGGCGCACGAGCGGATCGCCGAACATGTATTCGAGGAAGATATCTGTCAGGTTCCGGCCGGATACCTTGTCCATGGCGTGCGCATGGTCGAGGTCGGCCAGCGTAACCGTTAGGACCCGTTCGAGACCGGGATGAGACGCCCGCGTATGCAGTTTCACGCAGACGGAGGCTAGCCACGCGTCGGGGTCAAGCCGATCCGGTGGCGCGCAGTTCTCGGTTTCGATCTCGTATTCGCCCGCAGGAAGCATTTCGTCGAACCCTGGGACGTTGAAAGGGTGGCCGAAAACGGCGATCGTCTTGCTGGTCAAAGTCATTGGTGCCTTCCTTGTGCGTTGCGCGGTATCTGGTTAGCGGTCATCCGACAGGCTCGTCCCCGCCGCGCCGTCCTATTTCGCAGAGCTTTGGACATCGGGGCAGTGCTGGGGATAGCGGTGATCCGTTGCCGTATTCCGGTTCGCTTGCGTGTTCGGCTCGATGCTTGGACGGTCTCGTTCTGGCCCTCGCAGCCCCTGTGACAGGCGCCGGGCCTTTTTCGGACGCGGACACGCGCCTTCCATCTTTTAACCTGCGAAGATGTGCCATGGGCTGATCCATGTTAGCGCCTCGCGGAAATTGCGGATGTCGGTATTTCCGGCCCCTCAAGCCGGAGCCGCGCGTGACAGCATGACAACGCACTGATCTGTGTCAGCACCCCTGCCCAATGTTTTCCCTATGCTTCGGCGAGGAGCGCCTCTCGTGCCCCTATTCGCGGGAGGCCGCCTGTTTCCTGGCAGGGTGCCGGGACCCACAAGCCCATGAAAAGGAGGATAAGATGGCCACAAATGCTGTTCTCGATCCCCAAAACCACGATTTCGACCGATTTCTCCACGCATCCGTCGGAGAGGACTACAACGGCAACGGCGTGACCGTTCTTTCCGCACTGGCGCGGCTGAACCTCGATCCCTGGCAGGAGGCCCGCGAACTCGCGAGCCTCGGGCGGGAGGCTGCAGGCGTGCGCCTGGACACCTTGCTGTCACGCGTGTGCGACGTACCGGCGCTTGAGCAGGATGATGGCGCTGTCGCGCAGGATTTGGCTGGCCTGCTTCCAAAAAACGCCAGTCAGGCGAAGGCCGGGGCAGCCCCCGAAACAAAAAGGTTGACGATATCGACAGGACTGATCTGGACGCTGGTGGCGGTCCTGTTTTTAGCGGCGCAGCTTCTTTTCACCGGCACATCCGAATAAGGCAAATGAAACGCGACGCGCCGTCGGGCTGCCCCCTCGGAAGACACGGCGATGCCGGATGTGCCGATGTCACCGCGTGAATCTGCAATCGCACCAGGCGCGGAAGATCCAGCACTTGCGTGATCTCATCCGCTCGTCCAGAGGACCGGGGGATCGCCTCCGCCTCGGCTGCGATTCTCATTTCAGCAGTGGTCCGGTCTGATCGAGGTATGACGCGTCGAACTCGGCAAGTTCGGCGAGCCTCTCGTGGTCATGGAACGTGACGCGACCGTCCCGGACAGTGACCAGCCCGTTCTCGCGAAGCTGCCGCAGGACGCGGTTCACGTGGACCGCACTCAGGCCCAGGGCGTCGGCAAGGTGATACTGCGTCAGCGGGCAGTCGTATCCTTGCTTGCTCGCCATGCCCACCAGCGCCAGCCGCGATCCCAGTTCCAGCAGAAAATGCGCCATGCGCGCTTCGGCGTCGCGCCGCCCGATATTGACGAGATGCTCGACAACCATCGCCTCATCCCGCGACGCGGCCCAGAGAATGGCCGTGGCAAGCCGCGGTGTCTGATCGAAGGCTTGCAACAGGTCACGCGACATCACCTCGGCGGCCTGGCTGTCGACGATCGTCTCGAAGCTGTGATCGGAGGTGCGCAGCAGGACACTGCGCAGCCCCAGAAAATCCCCCGGGATCTGGAAATCGACGATCTGGCGCGTCCCGTCCGGCTGGATCTTGTAGGAACAGACCCAGCCGTCCGACAGGATATAGGCGGCTTGCCCCGACTGTCCCTCGTGCACGAGGTCGCGCCCCGCAGGGAAGGACCGGCGTCGCTGGTGCAGACGCTCCAGCACCGCGAGTTCGGCCTCGGACAAGGCGACGAAACTCGAGAGCTTGCGTGTGAGCGGGCTGTTTGCAGTGGTGTTCATGGGCCCTTTTCCCGATCTCCCGATGTCCCGTTGTTAGCCCTACTCGAGAATTCTCGCCAGGTGACTGCTTTGGATCAGCCCAGCATACCTCATTTCTTGTCACAACGGGTGCATCAAACAGGCTTCGACCGGCCCGATGGCCGTGTCGCCGCAAGGATCAAGGAGTCTCCACGATGCCCGTTCAAACTGACCATGCCGGCATGGCCGCCCTCACGATCTGCGAGGCGCTCATGCTTGCCATGAACGATCGCGAGCTGCTGCCCGAGCACGAGATCATGGGGGTGCTCCACGATGCTGCGGCGACCCACGAGAACGCCACCGGCACGGAGGCAGAAACGGAAGCGCACCGGGCCGTGGCCACGATCATCAACCGAATCATCGCTGGCGGCAACTCCGTTCGAAGACCGCCGAAATGACAGGCTCGACCAAAGAGGAAACGACGCGCACCATGACATTCGCGACCAGACCAGGTGACACGCCGGCCGCCGGCCGGCCTGATCATCAGACTATGCAGACCGCCGGCGGCCAGCACGTCACGTCGGCACGATCCGGCGTGCAGGTTGGGCAGTTCCCTGCGCCTGCCGCGCGCGACACGCGGCAGGCGAATGATGACCCGGCTGCGGCACCTGCGCACGGCCAAGACGCGCAGAGCGAAACCGCGCTGACCGCGTCCGACTGGACCCGAACGCTGACGAAATACCGCCAGCCGATCCCTGCGCGCAGCGTGTTCGAACTGGCCGTCACGCTGGTGCCCTTCGTCGCGATCTGGGCCGTGGCCTGGTGGATGGTGTCGATCAGCGCGGTGTTGGCGCTGGCCCTCGCGGTGGTGAACGCGGGGTTCCTGGTGCGTCTGTTCATGATACAGCATGATTGCGGGCACGGGTCGCTGTTCCGCGACCGGCGCCTGTGCGACTGGATCGGACGTGGGATCGGCGTGTTGACGCTGACCCCCTACGACGTCTGGCGCAAGACACACGCGATCCACCATGCCACGACCGGCAATCTCGACCGGCGGGGGGTCGGGGACCTGCCGACGCTGACGGTGCGGGAATACCAGGAGAAAGGCTGGCTCGGCCGGGCACTTTACCGCCTCGTGCGCAATCCCGTCTTCCTGTTCGGAGTGGTGCCGTTCTACACTTTCTTCCTGCAACAAAGGCTGCCCGTTCACCTGATGCGGTCGGGTTGGCGCTACTGGCTGAGCGCGATGGCGACCAATGCCGCCATCGGCTCCATTTTGGCAGTGATCGTCTGGCTGGGCGGCTGGAACGTGCTGCTGTTCGTGTTCCTGCCGACGATGCTATTGGCCGCGATGGCGGGCATGTGGTTCTTCTACGTGCAGCACCAGTTCGAGGAAACAAGCTGGGAGCACGAGGAAGACTGGAACATCCAGGAGGCGGCGCTGCATGGCAGCTCGCATTACGCGCTGCCCGGCATCCTGCGCTGGATCACCGGCAATATCGGGGTGCACCACGTGCATCACCTGGCCAGCCGCATCCCGTTCTACCGCCTGCCCGAGGCGATCCGGGATCACGACCTGCTGGCAAGGTCAAAACGCATCACGCTTCTTGAAAGCTTCCGCTGCGCGCGGCTGCACCTGTGGGACGAGCAGCGCGGCAGGCTCCTGTCCTTCGCCGAGGCCCGGGCGGTTTTCGCCTGAGCCGTATGCGGTTTTGCCGATCTGCGCCGGAATCGACATTGTGGCCGGCAACGATGTGGTGCTGATTTGGTGCTGCGATAGGCTGATGCAGGTAAGTGCCCGCTTTGAGCAATCGGCGTAATGCGGGTGGCAGAGCCCGCGGCGGTCGCCGCGGGCGTCTCGGCACAAGGATAACCCGACATGACGACGCCCAAGCTCAGCTCGCTCACGCTCCTAGCGGCGGCCCTGTCCGCATCTTTCGCGCTCCAGGCCTGCAACACCGTGGACGGGCTCGGGGAAGACGTGTCTGCCGGCGCGGATGCCGTGTCGGATTCGGCCACCGACAACAAGGGGTATTGAGAATGAATATCGACCAACTCAAAGCACCGGACAACCGGATGAACGGCGCAACGATGCGCGGTTTCGGCAACCTGGATGACGGGCGAGTGGACCACGCAGGACCCGGCCTTTCAACGCGCAAGATCAACCACGACCTGCGCAATATCCTGACATGCGCGCAGCTTCTGTCGGATCGGCTGGCGCAGGTCGATGACCCGAAAGTGCGGCGGCTGGCACCGAAGCTGACCGCGTCGCTGGACCGGGCCATCGCGCTCTGCACGACATCGCGCAACGATGACACGGCGGCGAAGGGACGCCCGCACCGGCAGCGGCTCGCCCTTGCGCCGCTGGTCAACGAGGTCGCGAACACGCTCGATCTCGACCACGCGGAGATAAGCTGGATCAACAACGTCGCGACCACCGTCGAGATCGACGCCGATCCCGACGATCTGTTCCGCACCCTCCTCAATCTGTTGGGCAACGCCATCCTGGCGCTGCAGGGGCCGGGCTTTCGATACAAGGAGATCCGTGTCGATGCCCGGCGCAGTGGGTCCGGCTGCACCATCGACGTGCGCGACACCGGCCTTGGCGTGCCGCAGGCTGCGCTGACGCATCTGTTCCTGTCGTCCCGGGGGTCGACCCGTCCCGACGGCTCCGGCTCCGGCCTCGGGNGCGCTGACGCATCTGTTCCTGTCGTCCCGGGGGTCGACCCGTCCCGACGGCTCCGGCTCCGGCCTCGGGCTTGCGATCGCGGCCGATCTGGTCCGCGCCCATGGCGGTGACATCTGTCTCGTCCACGGCCTCGCCGAAGGCGCGTGCTTCCGCGTCACGATCCCCGACAGCCTCGCGGAGCCCGAGACGGATGCGATCAGCGAAACGCGCAACGCGGTAGGGGCGAGATGACGGAGCGCGCGTGACGGGCACGGGTCCGAGGCCAGGTCCCGCGCGGCCCGCCAGAGCCTGCCGGACCGAGAGCCAGTTCCCGTGTTTCCAGGTCAGCGGATGACCGACATCACCGGAATGGGCGTCCGGCGCGGCCGCGCCCGGCTGCACCACGTGGCGCATATCAACGCGCTGGTCGCCGATCTGCCGGTGCGCCGCGTGGTCGAGGGCCAGCACATCATCGCCGACATGGCGCTGCCCTACGGGCGCGTCGTCCACGACTATCTGGCCTGAGCGCCGCGCGGTCAGCGCATCCACGACCCAAGAAAGAGCCAACCACATGGCGCAGAAAACGAAACTCGTGAACCTCGCGCTTCAAGGCGGCGGCGCGCATGGCGCCTTCACCTGGGGGGCGCTCGACCGCATCCTGGAGGACGGCCGGCTGCAGATCGCCGGGATTTCGGGCACTTCCGCGGGCGCAATGAACGCGGTGGCGCTGGCCGACGGCTTCACCCGTGAGGGCCCCGAGGGCGCACGCGCGGCGCTCGATCACTTCTGGCGCGCAATGAGCGACGGCGCGAAGCACAGTCCTGTCAATGTGCATTCAAAACTGACCCGGTGTGATCATCCAAAAATGACCCACCCCGGAGGTGGCAAAGCCCACAGGCGAGCGGCCACCAAATA
>NZ_JBAPKY010000090.1:0-8654 GCF_037083785.1 Roseovarius sp. D22-M7 | reverse complement strand
GTGCATGAACGCACGGATGCTAACGTGGCAGGTGGGTCAGTTTTAGATGATCATAACCCACCCAGGTGGGTCACTTTTGCATGCCGATTCACATGCCAGTCGCTTGAATTCGTACGCCTGCGGAATCATGGCCGTGCCCTCCAGCAGCGCTGCGCCCATGCACAGGGGGGATGCCAGTGACCGCCCGCCATGCCGCCCTTGCAGACGACCGAGGTGGGCTCCGCGACCGCGCGCGGCAGCATTTCCTGCGCGTCCGAGGCCCGGACGACCTCGACGGCCCGGTCGCTCATCCGCTGCGCCAGCGCCGGATCGAACGGCATCAGTTCGGCATAGATTTCCTGTGTGTCGCGATTGAGCGCGGTGAAGAGCGCCGGGTGCGGCAGATCCATATAGGCCTGATAGAGCGCGATCTGGGCGGCATAGACCGGCTTGGCGATCGTTACCCCGCGCTTGACCGTGTCCTTCCAGCTCGAGGCTCCGAGCGCCTTGCTCTCCCAGAGTGCGGGATACGCCATCGCGACAGGCCCGCTGACAAGGCAGCCGTCGATGTGTCCCCTGAACCGGCCATCGAGCGCGGTGAACCCGAATTGCCGTCCATCGGGGCGTTCGGTGCGCAGATCGAACCCGGCAAGGCGCAGCCAGCTGGCCACCATGTCCTCGCCGCGATGCCCGGCCTCGAAGATCCGCAGGGTCTTCGGGGCAAAATCCTGCCCCTCGTCCTTCGGAACAGCCAGGTAGTCATACTGTATCTGGCGCAGGCAGGCCCGGCCCAGCCCCGAGGAACTGACATAGCTACGCGGAGGTTCGTCCTGCTGGCGGGCACTGAGGCCGGCATCGACGGCCGCGCCAAGGGCGGAATTGATGTCGGGCAGAGCGCGGGTCTGCACATACTGCGCGCCCGACCCGTGATTCAGATCGATCATGGGGGATACCTCAGAACGGGATGGTGTCTGCTGGCAGGCTGCCATCGCGCTCCGGGCACGCGGCCTGCGTCTGCATGCTGTCGATGTATCCGGTGACCGCCGCCTCGATGAGCTGATCGATCTCCGCGGCGGTGCGGTCGAAAAAGGGGGCCATCAGGCCGAGCTCGGTCAGCGCCTCTGCAAAATCCTTGCGGGCATCGCGAATGGCGCGTGCCTCGCGGGCGGTCTTGTCAATCATTCCGTGGCTCCTCCGGGCGAGGTCCGCGCCGATGTCCTGGCACCGGCGCGAACAGAATTTTTATGTTGGAAAGCGCGCCCATTGCAGGCGCAGACAGAACCCGAAGCCCCGCGCCTCGCGCGCGCAGATGGCGCAGACGCGGCTCTCGCCGCTCAGCCCATGAGCAGGGTGTCGAGCTCCGCGTGCTGACCGGGCGCTTCCCTCGTCTTGTGCGACGCCAGAACGACGAAGCGGCTTATGGCCACCGAGGCCATGGCCTCGAGATCGGCCAGCGCGAGACTTGCGATGGGCCGATCCAGTCTTCCGCGGGCCTCGAGCCATGTGCCTATCTCCCGTGCTGCCGCGCGCGTCACATGCGCCTGCCACTCATCCGGCGTCATCGGCTCAGCTGTTCAGCCAGGCCGGAGCCCCACCGGGTGTGGCGGGCGTCGCGGGGTCTGCGCTGCCTTGCGGCTGTGCGGCCGGCGACTGGGGCGTATTGGACCAGCCGCCCTGCGCCGGGGCCTGTGCGTTCCAGGCCGGCGGTGTCTGAGCGGGCGCCTTGCGCGGTGCGGCATTGACCGGATCCGGTGTGACCTGCTCGCCGCGCATGATCGCCGCATGGACGGGGTCATCGGGCAGCACGACATTGGCCAGCTTGTTGGTATCGCGGTAATTCGGGTTGTCCGAGCTCTCCACCATGATGCGCGCGACGAAGATGATCCCGTCGAGCTGCTTGAGCCCGCCGATTACCCGCTTGTCCTTTGCCGCCTGGCTGACATCCTTCGGGTCGAGCCCGAGCGCGCTGTCGATCATTGCCCGGAAGGAACTCTTGGAGATGTTCCAGCCCTTGGACTGGCCTTTCTCGTCGAGCTTGCCGCCCGCAACGGTGAAGTTCTGCCAGAACTTGCGCCGCGCGAACGGCCCCTCGGTCACGGTGAATTCGCAATCGAGCATCTTCGCATCGCTGTGCGGCGAGCTTTTCAGCAGCCCCGCATCCATCTCCGTCGCGCCGTTCGTGCCGCCGGGGCGCAGCTTCATCGTCACCTTGGCAAAGGTGCCGTCGGGGATCAGTTCGCCCATCGGGGCCATTTGCGGGCCGGCATCGTTCAGATCGTAGCTCATGGGTTGGGTCCTCTCGTGGGTTCAGTTGGAGTGAGGGGTGGTCATGGGGCCCGCGCGGCCGTCGATCTTGGCCAGCAGCGCGGCGAGATCCGGCGGCTCGGTCGTGTCGAGCCGGCCCGAGCGGTCTTTCGCGGGCAGCCCCCAGGGATTGCCGGATGTGCAGACGAGGCGGCGCTCGGCGGATTTTTCATCGAGGGTCCAAGCCCCGTCGGCGTCCTTGCCAAAGAGCTGCATCGAGATGACCTGGTCGACGATGCCGGGCAGTTCGCGGCCGGCTTTCGTGCCTTCCATCTGCGGCAGCCAGCTCGATGTGCCGAACTAGTCGGTCACCTTTTCCAGCACGCCCACGAAGATCACGGTCTTGCCGCGGGCATGCTGGAGGTGTTTCAGCGCCTGGATGACCTCGCGCCCGAGCAGCCCGTAGGCGCCGCGCACATCCGGCTTGCCGGTCCGATCCGAGAACGCCTCCGGCTGCTGCTTGGCATAGGCCATGGCCTGGCGCGTCAGATCGCTGATCGAGTCGACGAAGATGATCGAGCGGTCCTCGAGGAACGCTTCCAGCCCGCTTTCGGCGTAGTGTGCCTGCACATGCGCATGATAGCGCGGCCCGTAATAGCTGTCGGGGTGCTGCGCCGGATCCGGGCCGCCGATCAGGATCACCAGATCGCGGAAATCGGTGAAGCTGCGGATCGGGATGCTGGGGCCGCGCCAGTGCTGGACGGATTTCATGCCGGCCTCGAGATCGAAGCATACGGCCTTCTTCTCGGGCATCGCCGTGATCAGCGTGGTCTTGCCCACGCCGGGCGGGCCGAAGATGGCCAGCGATGTCTTGTTCTCGGTCGTCGACAATCTCTCATCAGCGGTGATGATGCGCACTGTCATGGTGCTCTCCTTGTGTTGGGTCGAAGGGGTCAACAGCGGCGGGGGGTGACCGGGCGCCGAAGGGGAGCCTGCCCAGCCTTGCGGTCAGGGCGTCCCCGCCGCTGTGTTCAGGGGGTGCCGGCGGGTTCGAGCCTGAAGCTGGGCGAGCCACTGCCGACCGTACGCGCCGGCTCGAACTCGGCCCGGATCGAGGCAGGCCAGGCGGTGTATTTGCGCTCGGGCACCTTGATCGCGATGTCGACATACTGGGCGGGATCGTCGCCGGCGGCACGGATGCGCTCGACCACCGCGGCGAGCTGCGCCTGATCCCACTCCACGCGTTTGGGCAGATCCGCGACGATGGTGAAATCGCCATCATCGAACCTGACGGTACCGGTGTCTTTGCCGTGGGCCTGCCGTTCCTCGGCGGCGCGGTCGGCGTAGCGCACGCTCAGTGCGCCATCTAGACGGGTCTTGGCGGCCTTGTCGCGCTTGAGACGCGCATCGATCTCGTGCTGCAGGATGGCCAGCAGTTCGACCGGCATCTGCGCGATGTCCTGGACACTGATATCCGGCAGGTCCTCCGGCGTGGGGGTGTTATCTGGAAATGGCATGACTGTGCCTCTTTGATCAGTGGGTGTTTTGCGAAGGGGCGTCACGCTACCTGCGCGTCGAGCAGCAGCGCGGACAGCGACGCAGTGGCGGCCTTCGGTTTGGGGCGGGCGATAGCGATGTAGGCGAAGCGATCGGATTCCAGCCGCTCCTGCACCAAGTGCACGAGGCCCTGTTCCGCGGCGCGAAACGCGGCATCCGCTACGCCGCGCAGGGCACAACGCCGGTCCGTCGGCAGCGTCGAAAGCGACTTGTCCGCATCGACCACGAGAAACCCGCGGTGATAGATCAGCGCGTCGCCAGCCTCGGCCTGCGCGATCCAGGCATAGAGGTCGACGTCGGCGATCTCGGCGTCACAGGCTGAGCCACGCGCAGGTTCAGCCAGCGGGCCCGGAGTAAACCGCGCCATGGTCATTGCACCGCATGCAGCGCAGTGCCTTGCGCTGTACTTTCGCAACGACGGGGGCCTTCATAGGCTTCGACATCGGCCAGCTTGTAGACAACGCGCCCGCCAATCTTGAAATATGCGGGACCTTCGCCTGTCCAGCGCCAGCGTTCCAATGTGCGGGGGCTGATATGCCAGCGCCGTGCCAGATGGACCTGGTTGAGGAAATGTTCGGACATTCGCGTCTCCTTTCGATCTGTGGAGAAGGGATGCCAGATTTTAAGGATGCATAAGTCCCACAAGTGGGATGCGCCATGCGATTTTTTAAGCTGCTGATTTATCGTGAAAACCCACCGGTCCCGTCCAAGGTGCAGACGAGTGCATCCGAGTGCAGACCGGATGCATACCAAATGCAGACGACACAGGCGCCCACCCCGCGCAGGAGGCGGGAATCAAAACGCCCGCCGGAGCGGCGGGCGGACATCGGCAGCGATCTGCGTCATCGGCTTGTGAGCAACCAGATCACGAAATCCGGATCGAGGTGATACCATCCTCGTCGGCCCTCGGTCTTGCGCAGCAACCGTGACCAGTAGGGCTTGCGGCTGAACAGACTGCTCAACCGCTGCGAGGCCGAGCCGACAGCATTCAGAATGTCGGTGTAATGCTGATCCGGGGCTCCGGCGCGCGTTTTCTCCACCATGAACTCCAGGGCCCGGGCTTGCGGCAAGGTAAACGCAAACTCCTGACCGTCGAAGACAAACAGCCTGAAATCAAACACCTCCTCCGGCTCTCCAGGTGATTTGATCACCTCGCGCTCGAGCGCCTCCGCCCGCTCTCGCCGCACCAGAAGGTCCACGTGTGAAACGCTTATGCCATTGTCGCCCTTCAGCGTCACCATTCTGGCTTCGGGTAGAAAGAGCTGGGTGACAATACCCTCTCCATCCCGGACCAGTCGAAAGGCATCACGCAACCCCAGATCCCCAAGTCCGGAAAACACCTTTTCCTCGGTGGGCAGCCAGAACGGCTCTCCCTCTGCCGTCCACTCCTCGTCTGACAGCAATGCGGGCTGGGCCACGACGCGCACCGAAAGCCGCATCTGGTTTTTGGCAACGAGGTAGCGGATGTCGGCCCCGGAAATACGCCAGCGCTCGGCAAGCTCGGACAGTTCAAATGCATCGCGCTCAACCCGCATATCCGACTCCTTAGCCGACAGTGTTCCCCCTTTGTTTCTATTGAATTGACAAGTTTGCTTCAATCCTGTTTTTTCCACAGTCACCAACAGAGGGAGTGGATATGTCTGTGCCTATGCCCGAAAGACTGCGCGCGCGGATCCGCCAGCTCGGCCTTTCGGTCGCGGAAGTGGCGCGCGAGGCCGGGGTCAATCGCTCCTTCGTCTACGACATCCTGCGCGGCAGGTCGCAGGTGCCGAACCTGGAGAAACTCACCAGTGTCGCGACGGTCGTGAAGGTGGAACCCGAATGGCTCCTGTCCGGCAAGGGCCGCGTCGAGGGGGACGATCCCATTTCGCTGGACTACCACAACGAGTTCGTTGCCATCCAGTACGCGACCGCGCGCCCCTCGATGGGCGGCGGCGCCATCGTCGAAGGCGAAGACCATCCGGGGCGGAATTTTCACTTCCGGCGCGCGTGGGTCCGCGATCGCCTCAAGGCCTCGCCATCCATGCTGCGCGTCATGGCCGTTCAGGGCGACAGCATGATGCCGACCCTGAACGACGGCGATGTGATCCTCGTCGACATGAACCAGCGCAATCCCGTCCCACCAGGCGTGTTCGTTCTACACGACGGGATGGGTCTCGTGGCCAAGCGGCTGGAATACGTGCCCGTGAGCGAGCCGCCAAGGGTTCGGATCATCTCCGACAACCATCAGTATTCCCCCTATGAATGCACCGCCGAAGAGGTCAATATTGTCGGGCGCGTGCGGTGGTATGGGCGGGAGATGTGATGATCAGCCAACATTTGCCATGGACGACAGACGCTTGCCCCGAACGACGAAGCGCCCGAAGATGACTTCGTCGGGCACGCTCGGGGCATTTTTCGAACGTGCGTCAAGGGGGCTAGAATTGTCAACACCCGAACCCAGTTGACCGAGGTCGTGTCGTGAAGCCGGAAAGTACTTCGCAATCAGGCTCCGAGGTCCTGGCCGGTCTGGTCGAGCGGGTCACCTTCCACAACCAGGAAAACGGCTTCTGCGTTCTGCGCGTGAAAGCCAGAGGGCACCGGGATCTGGTGACCACGGTGGGCCACGCCGCGATGATCTCGGCGGGTGAATGGATCACCGCCTCGGGTGTCTGGCTCAACGACCGCAATCATGGTCTGCAATTCAAGGCCCAGTTTCTCAAGGCCTCGGCCCCATCGACCATCGACGGAATCGAGAAATACCTCGGCTCCGGCATGATCCGGGGCATCGGGCCGGTCTATGCCAAGCGGCTGGTCAGGATGTTCGGCAAGGATGTGTTCGACATCATAGAGGCCACGCCCGAGCGTTTGCGTGACGTCGAGGGCATCGGCCCCAAGCGCGCCGACAAGATCACCGCCGGCTGGGCCGATCAGAAGGTGATCCGCGAGATCATGGTGTTCCTGCACGAGCACGGCGTCGGCACAGCGCGCGCGGTGCGCATCTTCAAGACCTATGGCACAGATGCCGTCCAGGTCATGAGCGAGAACCCCTATCAACTGGCGAGGGACATCCGCGGCATAGGCTTCCGCACCGCCGATTTGATCGCCGAGAAGCTCGGCATCGAGAAAACCGCCATGATCCGGGTGCGCGCGGGAATTTCCTTTGCGCTCACCGAGGCAATGAGCGATGGCCATTGCGGTCTGCCACGCGCAGACCTCATCGGACTTGCGGAAAAGCTGCTGGAGGTCCCTGCGGCGCTTATCGAGAGCGCGTTGCTGGAAGAACTTGCCGAGGAGACGATCACCGCCGACCGCGTTGGGGATGCGGACTGCATCTTCCTGACAGGACTCTACCGTGCCGAGCGCGGCATCGCCGAGCACCTTGAACGGATCCGCATAGCCCCCCTGCCATGGCCAGAAATCGATGCCGACAAGGCGCTGCCGTGGATCGAGCACAAAACCGGTCTCACCCTTGCGGCCAGCCAGGCAGAGGCCGTCCGCCTCGCGCTGAAATCAAAGGTCATGGTGATCACCGGCGGTCCCGGCGTGGGCAAGACCACCATCGTGAATTCGATCCTGCGCATCCTGGCGGCAAAGAACGTGAAGCTGCTGCTCTGCGCACCCACGGGCCGCGCGGCCAAGCGCATGTCCGAGGCCACCGACATGGAGGCCAGGACAATCCACCGGCTGCTCGAGTTCGACCCCAAAGCCTTCGGCTTCAAGCACAATGACGAGAACCCGCTCGACTGCGATCTGCTGGTCATTGATGAGACCTCGATGGTCGATGTGCTGTTGATGCAATCGCTGATGAAGGCCGTGCCGAGCACGGCGGCACTGCTGATCGTGGGCGACATCGATCAGTTGCCCTCGGTCGGTCCCGGTCAGGTGCTGGCTGACATCATCGGCTCCGGCGCCGTGCCCGTAATCCAGCTGACCGAGGTCTTCCGGCAGGCGGCGCAGAGCAAGATCATCACCACGGCGCATGCCATCAATGCCGGTCGCATACCGGATCTTGCGCCGCCTGACGGCGAGGCGGATTTCTACTTCGTGCCAGCCACTGACCCGGAACAGGCCGTGCCTCGGATCGTGGAGCTTGTGTCCAAACGTATCCCGCGCCGCTTTGGCTTCGATCCCATCAAGGACATCCAGGTTCTATGTCCGATGAACCGTGGTGGCGTCGGGGCGCGCTCGCTCAACATCGAGCTTCAGGCCGCGCTGAACCCTGCAGGAGAGAAGAAGGTCGGGCGGTTCGGCTGGACCTTCGCGCCCGGCGACAAGGTCATGCAGATCGAGAACGACTACGACAAGGACATCTATAACGGCGACATCGGCATGATCGAGGATGTCGATATCGACGAGGGCGAGGTGGCCGTGGATTTCGACGGGCGCACCGTCAGCTTCGTTTTCGGCGAGCTCGACACGCTGGTGCCCGCCTACGCCGCGACCATCCACAAAAGCCAGGGCTCGGAATACCCCGCGGTAGTCATCCCGGTGATGACCCAGCACTACGCCATGCTTCAGCGCAACCTGATCTATACCGGCGTCACGCGTGGCAAGAAACTAGTCGTGCTGGTCGGCCAGAAGAAAGCCGTGGCCATCGCCGTGAAGAACGTCTCGGGGCGGCGGCGCTGGTCAAAGCTGGATGAGTGGCTGGTAGGGAATGATGCGGGCGACAAGAGGCTTGAGGCGCGCTGAAAACGCCTATCGAAGCCATAAGGGCACTGATCGACAATAATTCGGCGTTGTCGCCGTTTGCCACGGCAACCTGGACCGTTCGGCGCGCGGTTTACTGACGGCAAGGCTGTAGGTTTCTCGGACGCCGCGCGAGGTGGTCGAGTAGCGCGCGGCACCGTCTGGCGTCCGAGAAGCGCGCAAGCACGAAATTGCGGGGTTGG
>NZ_JBAPKY010000089.1:0-8692 GCF_037083785.1 Roseovarius sp. D22-M7 | reverse complement strand
CGCCGTCATGCGTAAACTTATCGAAATGGCAAATGCGCTCGTCAAAGCTAATCGCAAGTGGACCCCGAAAACCGCTTGATCAACACGGATACTTCTGTGAAGACAGGAGTTGATTCAACTCCGCCGGCAGCAGCAAGCTCATCCAAGCACAAGTCACCCGGTAGGGTTTCGCGCGATGCGCAAATGGCAGAAATTTAGAAGCCGCAGCGCAGCGATGAACTCGACCTGAAAGTCAGCTCTGGGCAGGTCGCGTAGCCGCACGAAACTTCATGCGATGGCTCAGATCCGCAGGCCGCGGACGACCAGTGCGAGGCGCGGTATCGTCAGACCCGACGCGGTCTCGTAGGGCCGGTGAAAGTCCTCGAAGGCGGCTCGGAAGGTCTCGCGCCGGTCGGGTGGCAGGGCGGCATGCGTGGCCGCGACGGGCCCGAAGCCGGTGACATACTCCGCCCAGACCGTCGCCACGTCCGGCGCATAGAGCGTCGTCACCTGTTCACGGACCTCGATCTCGAAGAATGCGCCCAGCGTTTCCCGCAACCAGTCCGGATGACCCCAGTCGAAGGGCGAGGC
Organism: Roseovarius sp. D22-M7; assembly: GCF_037083785.1. NCBI lineage: Bacteria > Pseudomonadati > Pseudomonadota > Alphaproteobacteria > Rhodobacterales > Roseobacteraceae > Roseovarius > Roseovarius sp. D22-M7. Next base: position 8,122 of record NZ_JBAPKY010000089.1, on the reverse strand, counting down.
GGGTGGCGGGGGTGCGTCGGCCCATTTGCCCACCAAGCCGAAGAAACCCGCGATGTAGCCCTCTGGTTCATCGGCCCAGGTCGCCAGCGCCAGGCGACCGCCCGGTCGCAGCACCCGCGCCATCTCCGCCACGGCCCGAGTGGGCTCGTTCGAGAAGATGACGCCATAGGTTGAGAGCACCCCATCGAAACTGCTGTTGTCGAATGGAAGCGATTCGGCGGCCGCGCGTTGAAAGTCGGGGCGCGGATCGAGACCGGTGGACAGGATCTCGGCCGCCTCGAGCATGCCAGGAGCGATGTCCACGCCCGTGACGGCCGCACCGCGCCAGGCCGCCAGCCGGGCGCCCCAGCCGGTGCCGGTTCCGATGTCGAGGATCTTTTCGCCGGGCCGCGGCCAGAGGGCCTGGACCGTGTGCGAGATGGTGTCCGAGAGGCCAAACGAGATCCCGTCGTAGGATCTGCCGGGGTCTCCCCACATCTGGGCCTCCAGGCTCAATGTCTCGATGTTCATCTTTGTCTCCGTTCGCTGGCTTCCACGAAAGTCTGCCCGGCGAGCGCGTCCACTGATACTCCACGAAATGGAGTATTCAGCCTGGGGCACCTGCGGTATCCTGAGCAGGACACGGGAGTCTGCCATGAAGGGCTACGGCCAGTTCTGCCCCATCGCCAAGGCCGCGGAAATTTTCTGCGAACGCTGGACCGCTCTGGTCATCCGCAACCTCGGCGCTGGCGCGGAGCGGTTCAATGACATCCACCGCGGCGTGCCGCACATGTCGGCCACCCTGCTGACGAAGCGATTGCGCAAGTTAGAGGCGGAGGGTCTCGTCCGCCGCCGGCGCGGCCCTTCGGGCAAGTCCTGGACCTATCATCTCACGCACGCCGGGGCCGAATTCCTTCCCCTGGTCGGCGCGCTCGGGATCTGGGGGCAGCGGTGGACGCGGCGCGAGCTCCAGGAGGGCGAACTCGACCTCGGTCTGCTGATCTGGGGGCTGGAGTATTCCGTCGATCCCACGGCCTTCGGGCCGGATCGCCACGTCCTGCGCCTCAGCGTCTCCGATCAGCCGGAGCACAAACGGCTCTACTGGTTCGTCTGCGAGGCGGGCACGCTCGATCTCTGCGTGTCCGATCCGGGCGGGGCGACCGATCTCTTCCTCGAGGCCACGCTGGGGAGTCTGATCCGGGTCTATCGCGGCGATGTCGCGCTGGAAACCGCTATCGACGACGGGCGGCTCAAGGTCGATGGCGCGCCGAAGCACATCCGCCGCCTCCGCCGCTGGTTCAATTTCGACGAAATGGCCAAGACACGGGCGGTGGAGGATGGCCCAGCGAGGCAAATGGCATCGCCGCCCAGGACGTGAGGATGCGCGGACGCGGCAAGTGCACGACATTCCCGATGCGCGCATTGCCCGGCATTCGCCATCCGAACGTTCAGTGCATTCCCAAATGCTCGCTCAGAGCCGGCGATTGCCTGTTTAGGAGACGCCGGGCCGATAGCCCTCAGCCACGCAGATGTGCCAAGAACCAAATCGAGTATCATTTGGAGTGCGCGCGATGACACGCGACCATGTGTCGATAAACAGAGACATCTGGAATGCCGACGCGGCAAACTGGGTAGAGGTCGGTGAACGTCTCTGGGGTCTCGAGACTCCGGAATGGGGCAGATGGGGAATCCCGGACGAAGGCCTGAACCTGCTTCCCCCTGACATGACGGGCATAGAGGCCATCGAGCTCGGATGTGGCACGGGCTACGTCTCGGGCTGGATGACCAGGCGCGGCGCGCGGGTGACAGCGCTCGATGTCTCTGCCGAGCAATTGGCCACGGCCCGACGCCTTGCAGCAGACCACGGTGCGGATATCACCTTCATCGAGGGAAATGCCGACGAGACAGGCCTTCCGGATAGTGCATTCGACTTCGCGATCTCCGAATATGGTGCATCGATCTGGTGCCCACCGGCGACGTGGTTGCGGGAAGCACGGCGATTGCTGCGTCCGGGTGGGCAGATGGTATTCCTGGGAAATCATCCGCTTTCGCTGATCTGCGCGCCTATCGACGGGTCGCCCTGCGACTTGACGCTGCATCGCCCTTACCGGGGCATGTGCGGCGCGGATTGGACAGAGGTCGACTACGAACCGACGGGAATATGCTTCAATCTGACAATTTCGTCTTGGATGGCACTATTCACCGACATCGGGTTCGACGTGACAGGGTATCAGGAACTCTACGCGCCAGATGAGGCATTCGGAACACGCGCGGCCGTTCCTGCAAGTTGGGCCAGGAGATACCCTGTCGAGCAAGTTTGGCACTTGAAGAAGCCTGAGTGACAGCTTCATCCAATTTGTGTGCATCCGGAGTATCGCGGTTTCGCAGGCGCAGCGAATGGCCGGTCTGGTGATCTGCCCCACCACGCAAGAACTGGGAGTGAATGGCAGGACTGGGCCGAGCTGACCCGGCTCCCCTCACGGCAACTAAAGAGAATGTGGCCAGACCAAGGCTCCCGTTGCCCCCTGCGTTTCACTCGCGCTAACGATCTCGGTAACCTCGATTAGTAACCTCATCCTGGCACTGTGACGGTCGCGACACGGGCGCATACAGGTCTTCAGGTTTGGGTTGCGGTCACTGCGTCGGCAGACCAGACTTGATCTGGCCAAGCGTTCGCAGCTCCGGACAGGCTTTATGAAAAAGGACCCCAGACAATGGCCCTTCTCGTATCAGAGCAGATGCAAAAGCGCAGAGAACAGAAGTTTCGAAGGGAGTTGGTCCGCGCATTATCTGTGTTGCCAGCCAAAAAACTGAATGGTTTCATATCTGGAGTTTTCGACGACTTTGAAAGCCAACCATCGCCTGACGATTTCGTCGAGATGACGATTGCATCTAAATTTGGAACAGGAAACGCCGTTTCGGATGGTGGTAGCGGCTTCCTGCTGGAAACCTCCCTTAAAGTTTTTACCGAAGCAATAAATAGTGGGAGCCTTCCGCGCGGTGAAATTCAGCCTTGGGGTTCGCGCCATTCGGTAATGTTCGACAAGTCTGACTGCTGGAACGCAGCTTTTTTTCTTGAGGCCGATGCAAAGCTTTTGTCGAATGTGCACAAGATCCGTGCCGAGGATATTATCTGGGCAAATGAGATATCTCCCTATCTCTTTCTGGACGGAGAAACCCATGCGTTCGGGTTCGTTATCATCCCGATGCCTGCCATGACCCTCGACGAATTCAAGGCATATGGCAGTGCAGAGCTGGATGGGTGGGAAGAAGGAGTAGCGAGTCGGTTCCTGAAACAAGGCTTCTGCCGTTATCAGATCCCAGGTTTTGATACTGGTCCCATGGAGTATATCAGTCCCGTTCATGTGAAATTCGGACCTGTCGACAAATTGATCCAGCTTCTGCCAGATCGCAAGAGGCATGAGGTTTCGTCCCACAATCGAACATACCAATCGGGAAAGGTGACGACTGTCCAGGCGCATCGTCGGAAGAACCCACTTAGGCTGGTAGTGAACAACCGCGCTCTAACTGACCATATTGTCTACGAGGTGCAGGACGCTGATGGCACAATCAGGTATTTTGGTGAAGGCAAGAGCGATCGTTGGAAGCATGTCAATTCCGGTGTTTCCCACAATCGGAAGATCAACGAGCACTTTTTTACCCGTGGCGAGATGACGATCAAGGTTGTCCTTGAGGGGCTTACGAAGAGCGAAGCATTGAGTATAGAAAGGCTGCTCATCTGCAGTGCCCATGGTCAGAACCTGTGGAACGTCAAAGATTACGAGCCCTTTCGTCCGGTGAACGAGCGAACTATATCCGAACAAGAGATCGAAGACCTGTCTGGCGACCTATTTTGAAAACCGCATCGGACCGCTCAGAAACAGCATTGTTTTGGACATTCATTCGAAGTGCTTCCAGACGTACCGAAGCGGCCATTGACTGAATCGATGCGAATTTTTGGCATCTCGATGGCCAGCCGGTCCTTTATAAATTCTGTTCAGCCGGCAGCTGTGTCCGCCAACTGACATTTTGTAATAGATGACCCCGCATGATCTAAGAATGTCCGCTTTTCCGGACTGCGCCGCAGCATTGTATCAGGGAGTTAATGGCCGGTCTGGGCCGTCCTTGTCTACCGCGGGTCTTCCTTGCGAGGGAGGATCCGGGCTTTCTCTGCCAGCGCGAACAGAAAGGCACTTGCCACAAATGCGGGCCTTCATCTGCCATCGGATCTTCCGTTCCTTGCCGAAGTGCTTTTTGAACTTTCTCTCGAGCGGCACGGCAGGTTCGACTTGCAGGGCTTAGACGGGCCTCTTTGAGGTTAGGAAGGCCACGGAGTCATCGGTTTCAAGTTCGATCCAGATGGGGAGGTGATCTGAAAGCTGGCGGGTGCGCCAGTGCACGCGCCAGTAAGAGTCGAAGACATCCTCATCCCCGGCGATGTCACGCGATCCACCATAGTCCGAGATGACCGCATCGCGATAGCTCGGCTTGTCGGCATCGCGGAAGACATGCGCGAAGAGATCGAGCGTGCCGCCACTCGGGGCGCCATTCGACCGCGTGCCAAGTCGGAAATACTCGTTGGAGCTTAGAAACATGCGGTCGTAGATCTCGGTTCCGGCGGCGTTCGTGGGCAAACCCAGCAGCGCTTGCGGCTCGACATACCCGTCACTCTCCAGGAGGGCGACCGTATCGCCGTCGCGCGCCGCGTAGAGGTTCATGTCCCCCACGAGGATGAGGTTTTCGGTCCACATGTCGTCTCGCGCTTCGGCGAGGGCCGACAGAAGCAGGCGCACCTCGTCGCGTCGATACCGAACGTCTTCGCTGCCGTCCCCCGGCGCCAGATGGACGTTCACGAGCGAGAACCGTTTCCAGCCGGTGATGAACCCGGTCACATGTGGCGCGCGCGACAATTGTTCGGGTGGCCTTGCGCTCTCGAAGGCGAGTTCCGCGCGGAGCTCGGGCCAAGCGGCGACTTCGCCGGAAAGTCCGGACAGCTGCACGCGCCGCTTGTCGTAGAGATAGACCGAGCGCTCCTTGTTGCCCGCCGGCCCGCCCGTGATGTCCGTCATCATGTACCCCCAATGGGGCCCGAGCAGGCGCATGAGAATATCGAGATCCTTCAAGGTGCGTTTGACTTCCTGAATGGCCACCAGATCGAAATGCGAGATGACCTCGGCGATCCAGTGATAGGCCTCTGGAAGACGCCCCGTAAGGTGGCCGAACTCGCGGATATTCCAGCTTGCAAAGAGCAGGTTGCCGTCGGTTCGGCGAGGTGGAAGTTCAACGTGCAACGCTCCCTTCAGTCGAAGCACGCCATCTATGATCCGCTTGCGCGCATTCTCATCGAGCCCGGGGAAGACCTGCGCGTAGTCGCGCTCCTCAAGATCATCGGTAGTGCGTAGGTCGTGATAGGTCGGCATTGGGGCAAAGGGTCCTTTTTTGGCGGGGATCTCCCGTCAGATTGTCTTCGAAGAGAAGTCTGGTCTTTCGCACCGATCCAGGCAAGTGCTCGCGCCCGGCCGGAAGTTGCCCCAAAGCGAGGACGTGGTAGTGGGCAACGTCGCCGTCCGCAGCTTCGGCACGCTGCTGAAACTGCTGCGCCGCGGGCGGCGCTATGCCTCGTCGGGCGCCATTGCCGGCCCGATCGTCGAACTCGACATGCGCGACACGTATCTTGTCTGCCTCTTTCTGCGGGCCGCAGCGGAAGCAGAGCGGCGCCGCGCGCACCGCGCCGCCCTCTATCCTTGCAACGCGCTTGCCGTCGCCGATGGAAAACCCGCCGCAGTTTGCGTTCCGCCTTCCGATACACGTTTCGCCTGACGGAACATATCCCCGGCAAACGCGCGCGTCTGAAACCGGAACAGATTGGCGCCAAGTCCTCAGTGCCAAGACCTCAGTGTTGTGTGGCAGATCGGTGGGCGCGTCCGACCCGTCAGCCGATCGTCTGCCTCTACTTTAGCGTTCCAAAGGCCGCAGACGACCAGTGGACCGCAAAACACTTGATCCACTTGCCAGTGAACGGCAGACTACCTGGATACTACTGGTGACAGAATCTGTCCGCACGATGCACCGTTCGAATTCTACTTCTCTAATTTTCTTCGAAACCCGGAGATTTTCATGCGCACTCCTTTCTGCCTGTCCCTTACGCTCTTTTTCTCGGTTGTCGCACCGCCCATCCTGGCCCAGGATGACTTGGGCGAGCTGCCACGAAAGACCCTGCCGATGGACGACGCCGACACTGTGCGCATCGGGTTGCCCTACGACACCGCAGTGGGTTCCCTGGGCGGGGCACAGCCCTGTCTGGCGGGTTACGAGGCGACGATCGACGCGGACGATCCAAACCGGTTCGAACAGCGGATGGTCCAGTCGACGAACGCGATGGAGGTCGCGCGAGCGCTCAACATTGACGCCACCGCCAACGGCATCGTCGGCGGGGCTCAGGTGTCGGGCAAGCTTGGCTTCGCCGCCAATACCAGCGTTGCGCACAACGCGCTGAACTATACGCTGTACGCGCGCTATCAGGCGCCGCCGCAGCGCATCGCGCCGCAGGATGGCGCGGTGCTCCGTCTGGCGCCGTTCGCGCAGGACCTGATCGACCGTAGCGATGCCGACTTCCGCGACACCTGCGGCGACAGCTTCGTTGAAGTGATCTTCCGCGGTGCCGAGGCCTACGGCACGCTCAGTTTTTTTACCGTGGATGCCAGCGAGCGCCGCAAGATCGATGCGGCCGTGGATGCAAAGGGCATAGGCTGGAGCGCATCCGCGGCTATGAAGGACGAAATCGATACACACTCTTCATCGGGCACGCTGTCGGTCACCTACAGTCAGACCGGCGGGCTGACGGGAGACAAGACGGGCAGTGCCGAAGATCAGTGGGCCAGGCTGGAACAGGCAATCGAAGGCATCAAGGGCACGTCGTCGCCGGTCAAGACCGGGTACCGGGTCGTTTCCTATGCCGCCCTGCCGGGATGGAGCCATGGGGCGCTGACGCCAAGCCCCGACATCCTGAATCTGGTTTATCGCTTGTCGGCGTTCGAGACGCTGAACCGGGCGCTGGTGCCAATGATCGCCGATCCCTGGCAGACCGAACTGGATTTCGTCATGCGCCGCGCCCAGGGCGACGGAGCGGGCAGCATTGCCGCGCTGACAAGGTTGCAAACCGACCTGCTTGCGGCCCGGGCCACCGTGGCTGCAATCCTCGCGGCTTGCCGTGACTGGACCCCCGACGCACCGCCCGCCGACTGCAAGTCACAGGACGTCCTGAACGATACGCTTGAGAAGTTGCCCGACCCCTATACGTTCATGGCGCGGATGCCGCTACGGGTGGTGTCGCGCGAGGACTTTCACCTGGACCGGGAGGCGCTGGTCGAGCGGATCTTCCAGCAGAACCTGATGTTCGCGCGGAACGCCTATTGCGAGGAGGCGACGATGCAGAACCTGACTCATCCCGCCTGCATCGATCAGGCGACGTTGCGCGACCGGTACATGTCAGCGATCCTGACCATGGTGACCCCCAGGCAGCCGCCCGCCGTGAATAAACGATACCAGATCGTCTCGAATGCCCGGACTGACAACACCTGTGTCACCGCCTATAGGCGCGGCACTGCCAAAACGACGCAATTCATGCAAACATGCAACAACAGGAGAGACATCTTCCTGTGGCAATCCGACGGCAAGATAAAGGTACGCGACGGAGAGTGCATCGCGGGCCCGATAAAGAGAGGTGCTGCAACATCGACCCATCCTTGCAGCACGAAGGAAGGGGTGCAGACCTGGAGATTCATCCCGACGCCCGGCGCAGACGGCGCGCACGGCCTGATCAGCGAGGCCGGCCAGGGCCGGTGTCTGTTGCGCGGGCCCGAAAAGTCCGGGAGCATTACTCCGGTCCTGACCGATACCTGCGATCCGTCGAGAGTGACGATGCAGTGGCGGCTGGTCGCGAAATAGAGCGCGCGGCGCTTGATATTCTACACCCGCCCGGGGTCGGTCAGATGATCGACCCGATCTAACAGGACCGTCCAATGATGCGCCAGGCAAAATCCGTCGTTTTTCGTAAGCGCCAGCTGGGCCCCACGGGCTTTTCAGCTTGACGTCTGGAAGTTCCAAGGGAGGAGTTCGTCGATCCGGTTTTTCGGATGGCCGG
>NZ_JBAPKY010000088.1:0-8718 GCF_037083785.1 Roseovarius sp. D22-M7 | reverse complement strand
CTGAACATCAACCCGTCGACCATCGACGGCAGCGAGATCGACGAGAACTTCACCGTCGAGTTCTTCGACCCGACCAACGCCGTCCTGGCGGGGGGATTACCGCGCCTCGTCACCAACGGCACGATCCTCGAGGGCTCTGGAGTTTCGTTGTTCGTGATCCCCACATACGCCTTCGAGAATTCCGGCGAAGCTGTCTTTGCCGTTCATCTCTCGCGGCCTCTCGAAAACGACATCACGCTTTCCTACTCAACGTCGGACGGTACGGCTGTAGCCGGCGACGACTACACAGCCACCTCCGGCACAGTGACATTTCTGGCAGGACAGACCGAGGCGGCCGTGCGGGTCCCGATACTGTCCGATGCGCTGGATGAACCCGACGAAACGTTTGCCCTCACATTCGTACCAACGACCGAGATCGCCAATGGTTCCGACGGTGCAACAGCGATTGGGACTATTGTAGAGGGCGGGCCGATCGTGGAACCCGTTGCCACGGTTTCCCTTTCCGTCTCTCCGGCCTCTGCGCCGGAGGGCGATTCCGGGCCGCAGACGGCGGTGACCTTCACGCTGAGCCGGTCGGGCGATCTGACCAACGCGGTGACGGCGACGCTCATGGCCGGCGGCAGTGCTGCGGCGGGGAGCGATTACACAGGCGCGATCCCGGCGAGCCTGACGATCCCGGCCGGCGCCTCGGAGGCGAGCTTCACCGTGACCGTCCAGGGCGACGAGGACGTGGAGGGCGACGAGGAGATCACCGTCACCATCGACGGCCTCGACAGGGGCGACCACGGGATCGGCACGGCGTCCGCCACCCATACCATCGAGGAAGAGCCTGGCGAGGGCGGCTCGGCCCCGGTCGCGGCGGATGACGCCTTCACGACCGACGAGGACACCGCGCTTGCGGGCGATCTCTTCGCCGACAACGGCGCCGGGCCCGACAGCGACGCGGATGGCGACAGCTTCTCAGTGACCGCGGCGAGCGTCGGCGGCGTGGCGCTGACCCTCGGCGTGGCGACGGAGCTTGCCGGCGGCGGCCGGCTGACGGTGGGGTCCGACGGCAGCCTGGCCTTCGACCCCGACGGCGACTTCGAGGCACTGGGGACGGGTGAAACGGCCACCGTGGAGATCTCCTACACGATCGCCGACGACGACGGCTCCGACGACGCCACCGCCACGATCAGCATCGCGGGCGTGAACGACGCGCCCGGGATCACCTCCGGCGCCGCCTTCACGGTGCCCGAGAACCAGACCGCGATCGGTTCGGTCGTGGCGACGGATCCGGAGGGCGACACGCTCACCTACGCCATCACCGGCGGGGCCGATGCCGCGCTCTTCGACATCGACACCGCCACCGGCGCGCTGAGCTTCCTGACCGCGCCCGACTTCGAAAGCCCGGCCGATACCGGCGGCGACAATGTCTATGACCTGGCCGTCGCCGCCTCCGACGGCACCGACAGCACCCCCCAGGACATCACCGTCACCGTGACCGATGTCGAACCGGAGCCCGATGCGGCGACGGTCTCGCTCTCGGTCTCTCCGGTCTCTGCGCCGGAGGGCGATTCCGGGCCGCAGACGGCGGTGACCTTCACGCTGAGCCGGTCGGGCGATCTGACCAACGCGGTGACGGCGACGCTCATGGCCGGCGGCAGTGCTGCGGCGGGGAGCGATTACACAGGCGCGATCCCGGCGAGCCTGACGATCCCGGCCGGCGCCTCGGAGGCGAGCTTCACCGTGACCGTCCAGGGCGACGAGGACGTGGAGGGCGACGAGGAGATCACCGTCACCATCGACGGCCTCGACAGGGCCGATCACGGGATCGGCACGGCGTCCGCCACCCATACCATCGAGGAAGACCCGGACGAAGGCGATGTGCCGCCTGTCGCGGCGGACGACGCCTTCACGACCGACGAGGACACCGCGCTTGCGGGCGATCTCTTCGCCGACAACGGCGCCGGGCCCGACAGCGACGCGGATGGCGATCCGTTCACCCTGACCGCGGCGAGCGTGGGCGGCGTGGCGCTGACCCTCGGCGTGGCGACGGAGCTTGCCGGCGGCGGCCGGCTGACGGTGGGGTCCGACGGCAGCCTGGCCTTCGACCCCGACGGCGACTTCGAGGCACTGGGGACGGGTGAAACGGCCACCGTGGAGATCTCCTACACGATCGCCGACGACGACGGCTCCGACGATGCCACCGCCACGATCAGCATCGCGGGCGTGAACGACGCGCCCGGGATCACCTCCGGCGCCGCCTTCACGGTGCCCGAGAACCAGACCGCGATCGGTTCGGTCGTGGCGACGGATCCGGAGGGCGACACGCTCACCTACGCCATCACCGGCGGGGCCGATGCCGCGCTCTTCGACATCGACACCGCCACCGGCGCGCTGAGCTTCCTGACCGCGCCCGACTTCGAAAGCCCGGCCGATACCGGCGGCGACAATGTCTATGACCTGGCCGTCGCCGCCTCCGACGGCACCGACAGCACCCCCCAGGACATCACCGTCACCGTGACCGATGTCGAACCGGAAGGTCCGGAACCCGAGCTGATCGTCGGGACAACAGGTATCGACTACCTCGTGGGCACGGATGCCGACGAACGGATCGAGGGACGCGGCGGACCTCTCGACCAGGTTATTGGCGGCGGCGGCGCCGACGTATTCGTTTTCGAGGACCAGGTGGGCAGCAGGGACGTCCTGGCGATCCGGGACTTCTCTCAGGCAGAGGGCGACATGCTTGACCTTCAGGGCGCAGAGATCGCCCAAGAGGTCGTCGCTGGCGGTTCGACTTACTTGATCCTTGCGGGTGAGGATCGCGACCTGATCATCCTCGATGGCGTGATGGGTTACGATGATCTGCTGCTTACATGACGGGAACGGCGACGGTTTGATCAATTTGAGGACTTCATCTGGAGGAAGACACATGACCCATTTCAAGTTCGGACGCGTTGGCGCATGGGCCACAGCTGCGGTAGTTATGCTCGGCGCGAGTTCGGCTACATCCGCGACGCTCGGGCTACCGGTCTTACCCGCGCCGGAAATCTCGGGTAGCGGCAATGCAGTCAACGACGCCGTCATCCTCGTGTTCGACTTCCTTGCCGAGGATGCGGTTTCGACCGCTCCAGCGGCGGCGAGCGGGCTGGACGTCCGGATCACCGGCCTGTTCGGGCTGTCTACCGCCGCCCTGAATGTCGGCCCCGATCCTGCCGCGCTCTTCCTCGGGGGCGTACAAGCCGATCTCGGTTATGAATTCAGTGCGTCCGGCCCCGACAGCATCGAAATCCTGTTCTCGGGCCTGTCTGGCTCGGCGGCCGCTTCCTTCGGTGATTCGGTGCTCGCCGTCATCACGGGCGAGTTCGGAAATGACGAGACGGTGCTCTTCGACACTGGTTTCGGATCGACACAGGCCTCGATCGTCATCAATCCCGTCGACACCGCAGTCATCCCGCTCCCGGCAACTCTGCCGCTCATGGCTTCTGCACTTCTGTCGGCCTTCGCAATTTCGCGGCGTCGTGGCTGCGCTTGAGCACAACCCGAGGTGCGGCGAGGCGTCATGGCAATGACGCAACCCTGGAACCGCCCAGAGGAGAGCTTCGGCCTCCTGCAAGCTATGCGTGGGAAATTCCGTCCGGATGCTGATCTGATGACGACCTGTCGGTCAATGCGCCTTGGTTCTCTCGCACCTTTATCGCTGGCTTCGCTCTTCACGGGTGCGGGCGTGCCGAACGATGAGCCAAGCCGAGGCTGAAAGGAAGGTCACGGACTTTGTTCTGCAAGACTGGCAGCTGACAAATCTGCCTATGCCTCAGGACTTCACCTAATACCATGACGCGTGTCGACCTGTACGGAGATCGCATTCAAGAATCATGGGTCTTCTACAATCACCCCATGAGCTGCGGCACGCCGGGCTGCTCGGTTTTCTTGCTCGATCTCCGCTGCGCCGCGGCCTGCGGCCGATGCGACTGCATCGCTTTCGTCCCTGAAGCCGGTCAAGAAACGAACGGCGGGTGGCACGATATCATGCTGAATAATGCGACGACTTTTCCGTTCATAGGGGCCACTACGTCGATGGCTCCTGGAATTGACTTTCACGGCCTTCAATAACGCTCCCGACGCTGGTTTTCCTTTGAATCGATGAGAGACAGCAAGTTGCGCACACCAGTCACTCCCGACAACCCGTAATGCACCTCCAGCGAACGACTGCGTTCACACCCGGTACATCGCGCACGACCGGCACAAAAGGGCTGGGACCTGCCCACTGCACCCTGCAGCATCTTCGCCGATCCGACCGGCAAGCAAGGGCTCGTTGCCGTCATGCGGCACTGCAGAGCGCGGGTCACTAACGGGCGCCTCTGAATGTCGGCTCCCAGCTTTCCCTCATATTCGCATCGCAATCGCAGCGAATGTCCGAAGTCCGCCCAACGTGTCGAATGCTGCATCCGCGAGGATCGCGGTTGCAAGCGGCAGCAAAGGACTGGCATCCGCCCTTTTGCTGTCCGACGCGAACGAGTACAAAACGCCCACAACGGATGAGAGGACGACCATGGATCGCGCAGCCCGTATCAACCGGACAATCGGCGAAGAAATCGGGGCGAAGGCGGCTCAGGTCGCAGCCGCGGTCAAACTTCTCGACGAGGGCGCGACCGTCCCGTTCGTCGCGCGCTACCGCAAGGAGGTCACGGGCGGGCTCGACGACACCCAGCTTCGCGCCCTGGCCGAACGTCTCGCATATATGCGTGAGCTCGACGACCGGCGCGACACCATCCTCAGATCCATCCGCGAGCAGGACAAGCTCACCGATGCACTGACCCGGGCCATCAACGAGGCCGAAACCAAGACGCGCCTCGAGGACATCTACCTGCCCTACAAGCCAAAGCGCCGCACCAAGGCGATGATCGCCCGGGAAAAGGGGCTCGAACCGCTGCGCGACGCGATCCTCGCAAACCGCGACAGGGATCCGGAGCGGCTCGCAACGGCCTACCTGGGCGAAGGCGTGCCCGACGTGAAGGAAGCGCTGAACGGTGCCCGCGACATCCTCACCGAGGATCTGTCCGAGAAAGCCGATCTTCTGGGGGACCTGCGTGCATATCTGCGGAAGGAAGCCGTCGTGACCGCGAAGGTGGTTCCCGGCAAGGAAGAGACCGGCGCCAAGTTTTCCGACTACTTCGACCATTCCGAGAAATGGGCGGCCATGCCATCGCACCGGGCGCTTGCGCTCCTGCGCGGCCTGAAGGAAGGCGTCATCCGGTTCGACATCGCTCCCGACAAGGAGGTCGGCCAGCCACGCTGCGAGACCATGGTTGCCGCGCGCCTGAACCCCTCCGGAACCGGGCCGGGCGACAGGTGGCTGCGCGAGGTCGCCGGCTGGGCATGGCGGACGAAACTCTCCACGACAATGATGACAGAACTCGTCGCCGAATTGCGGACCCGCGCCCATGAGGCTGCGACAGCCGTCTTCGCGCGCAACCTCAAGGATCTGCTGCTGGCCGCGCCGGCCGGCGCCCGGCCCACCCTCGGCCTCGATCCGGGCATCCGCACCGGTGTGAAAGCGGCCGTGATCGACGCGACCGGCAAGCTGCTTGCCACCGCGACGCTCTACCCCTTCCAACCCAGGAAGGATGTGAAAGGCGCCCAGGCGAAGATCCTCGAGCTGGTGGAAGCCCACGGGATCGAGCTTGTCGCCATCGGCAACGGAACCGCGTCGCGAGAGACCGAAAAGCTGGTCGCCGACGCGCTCGCCATGCTTTCCGGCAACGCGAAAAGGCCCACCAAAGTCATCGTCAGCGAGGCCGGCGCCTCGGTCTATTCCGCGTCGGAGCTGGCATCAAAGGAGTTTCCCGATGTCGATGTGTCGCTGCGCGGGGCCGTCTCCATCGCCCGGCGCCTCCAGGATCCGCTCGCCGAGCTGGTGAAGATCGAACCCAGGAGCATCGGCGTCGGACAGTATCAGCACGACGTCGACCAGCGCCGGCTGTCGAAATCGCTCGACGCCGTCGTCGAGGACGCCGTGAACGCGGTCGGGGTCGACATCAACACCGCCTCCGCCTCGCTTCTGACCCATGTCTCCGGTCTCACCCCTGTCCTTGCCGAGTCCATCGTGGCGCACCGCGATCAGAAGGGCGCGTTCAAGACGCGCAAGGATCTCCTGAAGGTCAGCCGGCTCGGCCCGCGCGCCTTCGAACAATGCGCCGGCTTCCTGCGCATCCGTGATGGCAAGGAACCGCTCGATGCCTCCGCCGTGCACCCGGAGGCCTACGACCTGGCACGCCGGATTGTCGCCGATTGCGGCCGCGATCTGCGCAGCCTTCAATCCGACCCCGGCGTATTGAAGGACCTGCGCGCCGAAGCCTATGTCGATGTCCGCTTCGGACTTCCGACCGTGCGCGACATCCTCTCCGAGCTGGAAAAGCCCGGGCGCGACCCGCGTCCTACCTTCAAGACGGCGACCTTCGCCGAGGGCGTGGAAGAGATCACCGACCTGACGTCAGGCATGCAACTCGAGGGCACCGTGACGAACGTGGCCGCCTTCGGGGCCTTCGTCGATATCGGCGTGCACCAGGACGGCCTTGTCCATGTGAGCCAGCTGGCCGATCGCTTCGTGAAGGACCCCCACGAGGTGGTGAAGGCCGGCGACGTCGTGCAGGTGCGCGTGACCGAGGTCGATTTGGGGCGCAAGCGCATCGGGCTCACCATGCGCAAGGATGACGGGGCCTCGCCCGGCGAGGATCGAGATGCGGCGCGCAAACAACCGCACACGCCGCGTGGCAACGCGCCTGAGAAATCCCGGAAACCGCACCATGGATCGGGCAAGAAGGACGACACAGCCCAACGCGGAAGCCAGCCTGGCGCTCTGGGATCGGCCCTGCTTGATGCGATGAAAAAGCGCTGAGATCAACCGCGAGGCGCTGCGCTGCATGGAAGATTTTGATGATTGCGCCGCACGCTGTATTAACCTGCAAGGTTATGATCGCAACGCTCGCCGGGAACGCCCTGGATGCTTAACAGGCTGCTGAAAAACTCGGCCTCGACATGGATTTGAGAACGTGATTCACCCTTTGCACGGCATGTAGGGGGATGACGATGCGCGGGACGGACGAGACGAGCGGGGCGCTGTTCAGCTATGTTGATCTCGAGGCGCGGGTTTCCGCAAACCACCCGCTGCGCAAGATCCGGCAGATCGTGAACGATGCGCTGGCCAGCCTCGATGCCGAGTTTGATGTGCTCTACACGAGCGAAGGCCGTCCCTCCATCGCGCCCGAGCGTCTGATCCGCGCCAGCCTTTTGCAAATCCTGTTCTCGATCCGCTCCGAGCGGCAGCTGATGGAGCAGATGGATTACAACCTGCTGTTTCGGTGGTTCGTCGGGCTTGGCATCGACGATCCCGTGTGGGTTCCGACGGTGTTCACCAAGAACCGCGACCGGCTGCTGACCACCGACATGTCGCGCAAGGTCATGGCCGCGATCCTGGCGCATCCGGAGGTCAAGCCGCTGCTTTCAGACGAGCACTTCTCGGTCGACGGCACCCTGGTCAAGGCGTGGGCGTCCATGAAGAGCTTCCAGCCCAAGGACAGCACGGCGCCGCCGGACGAGGACGATCCCGGCAATCCGCCACCGCCACCGACCGACGAGACCTCCGCCAGCCCCGACCAATCCCAGCAGACCGAGACCCAGCCCATGCCGAGCACCACGCACCAGCCCCGCAATCCCGAGATCGACTTTCGCGGCACGAAGCGCTCGAACACCACCCACGCATCGGTCACGGACCCCGATGCGCGGCTCTACAAGAAGGCACCGGGTGCCGCGGCACAACTGTGTTTCATGGGCCATACCCTGATGGAGAACCGCAACGGGCTGGTCGTGCAGGCGGACCTGACCCACGCCGATGGCCACGGCGAGCGCAAGGCGGCGCTGGACATGATCAATCGCCACTCACCGGGCTCGACCCGGCGCCTGACGCTGGCGGCAGACAAGGGTTACGACAGCCGCGACTTCGTCAAGAAACTGAGGGGTATGGTCGTGACCCCGCATATCGCGCAGAAGTCCCGGTATTCCGCCATCGACGGTCGAACGACACGCCATCCCGGCTATGCCCTGTCCCTGCGGAACCGGAAGAAGATCGAGGAACCCTTCGGCTGGGCCAAAACCGTTGGCGGAACGGCACAGACCGTTCATCGCGGCCTCGACAGGGTCCGCGCAAAATTCACGATGACCATGGCGGCCTGCAACCTCGCCAGGTTGCCGAAACTCCTCGCGGCCTGATGGCGCAAGAGCCGAAGGCCTGGCGCGTCGCCCGCAAACCGTCTGCCTGAAACCCGTATGATCGGGAAAATGTTCTTCTCGCCAGACTTCTTCAGCAGCCTGTTAACGCCTTGTGAAGTCGCATGACTGCCGGGGTCCGGCGATCCATCGAGCGAAACCGATCCTGCTCCCGATCCGAAGCGCGCAACGAGCATTGGAGATGCCTGCATGCGCGCAAGCGGTTACGCCTCCGAAAGTGCGGCGCTCTGCACCTGCGTGGAAAAGGATGTGGCTCCTCTGCTCGACGGGCCGGCACGGGAAACGGCGATTGACGATTTCCGCCCGTCTTCCGAAGCCTGGTTCCACGGCGGCTCCGATGCCGCCACGTGGGCCGGCTGCGCATTCCGACACATTCGATCACGTGTTCCGACGACATATGATCAGCCATTCCGACGTATCCGATCACCGCGAGATGACGCCGTCGGGCGT
>NZ_JBAPKY010000087.1:0-9480 GCF_037083785.1 Roseovarius sp. D22-M7 | reverse complement strand
CTGTGCCGCAGTGTGTGAGGGGACACCTTCTTCTTGATCTCGGCAAAGTCGCAAGCCGCCCCAAACGCGCGGTTGAACTGCCGGGTCGAGATCGGGTCGACCCGGTTGCGGGCGGGAAAGAGCCAGCCTGCGGGCCGGGCTTCCCGATAATAGTCGCGCAAGAGCTGCAGCAGGCTGGGCGACAGCATCACATGACGATCCTTGCGGCCCTTTCCCTGATCGACCCGGATCAGCATCCGGTCGCTGTCGATGTCGGGCACACGGAGGTGGGTCACTTCGCTGGCCCGAAGGCCGCCGCCATAGGCCACGCTGAAGGCGGCCCGGTACTTGAGGCCGGGCCCAGGGGCGACTTCGAGAATGCGGGTGACCTCCTCGGCACTCAGCACCACCGGGATCTTCTTCGCCAGACGCTGATAACGCATGTGGCGCTTCATCTCCGCACGCGCGCAGGTCACCGAGAAGAAGAAGCCGAGGACACTCAGCCGGTTGTTGAAGGTAGGTGCGCCGACCCCCTTTTCCTTCATGTCGAGTTGAAAGGCGCGCAGATCCTCAGGTGTCGCCGTGTCGGGCGAACGGCCCAGAAATTGCGTGAAGTCCCGCATCGCCCGCAGGTACATGGTTTGTGTCTTCGGCTGCAGACCTTTGATGCGCATATCTTCGAGAAACCGCCGGCGCAAAGCGGGAACATGTTGATCGGACATGGAAACCTCCTGTCATCCGATTGAGAAGGTCCCAATCGTCCGACAGGCGCGCCTATCCACCAAATCCCACCACCGCGATCAGCGCGCTACACTCGCCGCAAGCGCCCATACCGCGAGAGCGGTTTCGTCCTTGTCCGCATCTTACCAGTTCGTGACCCGAGCGGTGAAGGTCAGCTATAGCATTTTTTTGGCAAGGGCTGTGGGGCCGCTCTGGGGCTGAAACCAGCCTTCTGCAAACCAAGCTTGCTAACTGCCGGGAGCGGCCCTCGACTGCTCTTGCCAGTCTATCATCGCGCCGGCGGTTTCACTCACCGCCGCCCCTCGCGCAGCCAGCCGGCGAGGATGAGGCCGGAGACCAGCAGGAGCGTCAGCCATGGCGGCAGCAGGGATGTCTGGCTGACGCTGGCGGTCTCGTAGGCGCCGTGCGGAGTGATGCCGATCCAGCCACGCCCGGCGGCGGGGCGGCCGTCGCGAACCTCGCGGATGCGGGGGACGCCGTCGGCCATCGCCTGCACGCCGCCATTGGCCGCGTCGATTGCCGGGCGCAGCACGTCGCCGGTCGCGATGGTGCGCTCGAATTCGACCGGCGCGGCGGGGCCGAGGCCGATCACCGTCTGCTGATCGCCGCCCTCTTCGCCGCGCCGGGCATTGCCACAGCCGAAGCGCTCGACGTCCAGCCGGTGACCGACGATGTCCGGGCGCTGGTCGGCCCCATGGAACCACGCGGGCCTGAAAACCTCGCCAACAACGCCACCTTCGGCGTGGTGGTGACGAAAGGGGGGCGTCGTGCTGATCGATCCGGGCGGCTCGTATCAGGGGGCTGCGATTAAGGGCGCTGCGACGATCGACACGGGCGGCGATATCATGGAGGCGCCCGGCATCGACCAGTCCGATTGGTCCCGTCTCGAGCAGTTCGACAGCCTTGCGGGCCGCACCGCCCACGCGACATACGAAGACATGGAATGGGAGTGGGCGCACGCCTCCATCGGACAATGTCCGCATGGCTGCCCGTCGCCCCAAGCAAGAACGCCCGCCCCGGGATCCGGGGCGGGCGCATCGGGTCACCGGATCAGACCTTGTATTCCTTCGACTTGAAGGAAATCCCCTGTACCACCATCGGTGTGTCGCTGACCTTGCGAATATCGCCCCAGGTCTGCTTGTAGACCGGGATGATCAACTCGTTCACGCCGTCGCCGACGATATTTCCCTGCGTGCCGCGCGGGCTGCCGAACACCATGAAGGTCTCACCCCGCCGCGCGGTATCTGTGGGCGCCGCCATCGCCTGCGTGGCGCCGTTATCGTTGAAGATCTCGACCAGATCGCCTGCGGTGATCCCGCGATCGGCCATGTCCTCGGGGTGCATTTCGATGAACGGATAGGGCCAACGATCGAGGACGAAGTCGTTGTCCTGATCGAGAAACCAGCTCTGCCAGTTGAGGTTCGACCGGCCATTGTTGATGAAGAGCGGGAACTTGTCCATCTCGGCCAGCTTGCCCTCGGTGACCTGACCGCGCCACGGCCCCGCCATGAACCGCGCGCGCCCGTCATCTGTGGAAAACGTGCCATCGGTGTAAAGGCGTTCCGTTCCGATGATGAGGTCATCGTCGTCAAGACCCTGCGGCGGCTCCTGAAAGCCGTTGGTGCCCATCTTGCGCAGCCGGTCATAGGTGACCTCGGGGTGGCGCGCCTGATAGCCGTCGATGAACGCGTCCTCCTCGGTCTGCCAGTCATAGCCAGTGAACTGGTCGGCATAGGCATCCCGGCCCATCTCGCGCAGCACGCGCTCCATGTGTTGCGCGATGCCGGCGGCGATCAGGCAGTCGGGCTTGGCGTTGCCCGGCGGGTCCATGTATTTCTCGGCCAGCCGCATCCGGCGTTCGCCGTTCATCGAGGTGAGGTTCATCTCGCCCTGCTGCGCGCTTGGCAGCACGACATGCGCCTGCTTGCCCATTTCGTGCTGGATGATGTCCACATCCACCGCGAAAAGGCCGCCCTGCTTGATCGCCACGACGATGGCCTCGACCAGATCCTCGCGGGTACCGCCTGCGACCGCGTCCATCGCCTCCTTGACCATGTTGGTCCGGCGGTTCCAGATCCGCTTGAACTCGGCGGCGTTCAGCGTCGTGCGGTAGGCGTTGCAATCCCAGATGTGATGCACGCTGCCCTGACCGTTGATCAGCATGCGGTCGACATAGGCCGCGGGGCGCCCGACATGGGCCTCGTCAGGGCGCACATAGCCTTCCTGATGACCGCCCATCCGGACGCAGCCGCCGCCCATCTGGCCGATATTATGCGTGGACAGAGAGATGTTCACGATCGCGCCGTTGGTGCGGTAGTTGTCGTTGTTCCAGATGATGCCCTTCTCGTAGCCGATCATCGTGCGCCGGCGGCTGCCGTCCTCCTTAGGCTGGGCAATCCATTCGGCGGCTTTGCGGATGTCCTTGGCAGGCACGCCGGTGATCTCTGCCGCATCCTCCAGCGAGACGCGGTTGGCATCCACGGCATCCTCGAAGCTCGACAGGTGGCCGGGCTGGCCATCCGCCGTGCCGCGCGCCGGAAAGAGCGGCGGACGATCCTCGGCCTCGCGCTGGGTGCTGGCCTCGATGAAGTCCTGCGCGTGCCAGCCCTGATCGACGATATGCGTGAAGATCGCATTGGCCAGCGCCAGATCGGTGCCGGAATTCGGGGCGAGATGCAGCACGTTGTCGGGTCCGGCGGCCTGTTCGGCGGCATTGACCGACACCGTGCGCCGCGGGTCGATGAAGATGATCCGCGCCTGCGGATGCGCCTCGTCGGGCATCAGGTCGGATTTCTTGCCGCCGCTCACTCCCTGCAGGTTCGGGATCCAGTGGTTCAGGAAGTAGTTGGTCTGACATTCCAGAGGGTTGCAGCCCCAAGCCACCAGCGTATCGGCCAGTTCGGCATCCTCGTAGGCGTTGTTGAGCTCGCCGATACCCATGTCACGGGTCGCATGCACCTCGGAATTGTAGGCGGGGCGGTTGTGGATGCGGACATTCTTGACCTTCATCGACTCGAAATAGAGCTTGCCCGTCCCCCATGTGTTCTCGTAGCCGCCACCAGAGCCGCCATGATCGAACATCGACACGATCAGTTCGTCCTCGCCCTGTTCGGTGACGATCCGGGCGGTCACGCGGGCGACAAGATCATAGGCATCCTCCCAGCTTGTCTGCTGGTAGGAGCCGTAGCGCCAGACCAGCGGATCGGTGAGGCGGTGCGCCTGTGTCCCGGTGATTGCGGAGGGGTGATTTTCCGCCATCCGCGCGCCGCGCGCCGAGGCCAGCCCGGAATTGACCACGCAGTCCACATCCGGTTTCACGACCATATGCACGTCGCGCCCGTCCTTTTTTACGATGTTGTACATCGACGGCGAATACCACGCCGCGGCGTCCTGTGACTGTTGCTGGCGCAGATCGACGCCGAACTTGTTGTGTTCGGGGGCGGTGCCGCCCTGCTTGTTCATCGGCCATGTATAGGCCTTGTAGCCGCAGCCGACGATGCAGTAATGGCAGACGGCGTTATGTTCGGTCGCATCGGCGGGAATGATCGGCAGCCGGTCGATTTGTCTTTTGTAGGTCATGGTTGTTCCTCCCTCAGAGCACGTTCGACAGGCGGCCGTAGATCAGCTCGTCCACGCCCTCGGCGAAGATGTCGCCGTCACCGTCCACGCGCAGCACGAATTGCGGCAGGTTGTTGGTGGCGTGCCCCCAGATCTGCTGTCCGCCGGCCTCGACATCGAAGCGCGAGTAATGCCCGGGGCAATTGAACGTGCGATCCTCGGTGTTGTAGCTCAGGTACCAGCCCTTGTGCGGGCACAGGATCGAGAACCCCACGATGTCGTCATCAGGGCCGACCCCGCCCGCAACCGCCTGTCCCAGCTTGAGAAGGACGCCGGGGCTGTCGGCATCGGGATAGGCCACATCCATCGGCTCGTTGACCGTCAGATCTGCCGCATTGGCCAAACGGTTCGCCGGGTAGTCCACGCGCGCGAGCGCGGATTGCGCCTGTGCCTCGCTCGTTCCCATGACAACACTCGCCGCGGCCCCTGCCGTGGCCCCAAGGCCCCCGCGCAGGAACTGACGGCGACCGGCATCGACCAGTCGGTTACATTTCATTGGCTTGGCTCCTCCTTGCTATGGTGTCCATCATAACAGTGGCAAAGCCGGTCACGAGACCGGAAGGCCCTGCGTTGGTCCATAGCAAGCTATTGGAAAAATTAAATAAATCCGCATGTTCGGATTTCCGAACATCCCCCCCGGGCCTCAACCTGCCCTTTGGCCGGATCAGGACAGCCCGTATTTCTGCATCTTCTCCCAAAGCGTCGTGCGGGCGATGCGCAGCAGCGCGGCGGCTTGCTTGACATGCCCGCCGGACTGGTCCAGCGCCGCGATGATCTGTGCCCGCTCGGCGGCGTCGCGCGCCTCGGCCAAAGGCTTGATCCCGGTAGCCTTCGTCTGCCGCTCCGGGAAAAGATCGGCGGGCTGCACCACGTCCCCCGAAGCCAGCGTCAGTGCCCGAACGAGGCGAGCACGCACCTCGCGCCCGCCGCCGGGCCAGTCGTGATCGCGCGCCGCCTCGAGGCAGAGCGGGCTGATCCCGGTCAGATGCCCGGCCCGCGCCGGCGCGAGTTTCGCGAACAGCTGCTCCAGCAGCCAGACCGCGTCATCAGGCCGTGTCCCGAGCGGAGGCACCGGAATCTCCATCCCCGCGATGCGATAGAGAAGCTCCGCGGACACCGTGCCCGCCTCGACACCCGCCTCGAGATCATGACCGCAGGCCGTGATGATCCGCGCAGGTGTGCCCCTGCCGAGCGTTTCGGTCAGCTGGTGCTGAAGCGGCAGGCGGTCGACGGCGTTGATGAAAATCGTGCCGTCGCCGACCCGGTCGAGGGCACCGCTTGGGCCGAACAGCGCGGTCTCGGCGTCGCCGTCGCGCGCCAGATTGACCCCGATGAACGGGGCCGCGCGCCGGTCCGACAGATCATGGATCCGCCGCGCGATCAGGTCCTTGCCAAGCCCCGGCCCGCCTCGGATCAGCACCGGCGCGGCACTTTGGGCGGCGCGCGCGATCAGCGTCTCGACCCGGCGCGCGGCGGCCGAGACGCCAAGGATGGGTGGAAAATCGAGCGCCTCGCCGGGCGAAACCAGCAGCGCGAGGCGTTCGAGAAACACGCCCATGTCGAACGGTTTGGTGATGTAATCCGCAGCCCCCGACTTCAGCAGCCGGACCGCCTGGTCGATACCGCCATGCCCGGTGATGAACAGGAACGGCGGTGGCGTGGCGGTACGGCAGAGCGTGGTGAACAACTCTTCACCGCTGCCATCGGGCAGCACGATGTCGCAGATCACCGCGTCGATGGGCTGTTGCGGGGTGCGGATGGCCCCGAGCGCGCGCTGCATCCGTTTCAGCCAGAGCACCGAGGCGCCCTCGATCTCGAGCCGCTGAGCGATCGAGCCGCCCATGGTCTCGTCATCCTCGACCAGAACGATGCGTCGCCCGTCAAGCATCGGATCGCCCTCCGGCTTGTGGCAAGATCACGCAAATGCGCGTCATCCCATCCTTGCGCGCGTGTGTCACGCTGCCCCCCAGCCCCTTGACGAGATCGCGCACCAGCCGCAGCCCGACACCGCCGCCGCCCGCCGGCGTGACCGTCACATTGCCCAGAAGCCGGACGCGCGCGGCATCGGGCAGGCCCGGCCCGTTGTCGAAGACAGCAAACGACAAGCCGGCCTCGTCGGCGCTTGCATACAGCCCGACCCGACCCCCTTGCCCTGCCGCAGCACTCGCATTCAACAGCAGGTTCAGCAGGATCTGCCGCACCGGGGCGGCGGGCAGCATCAGCCCCTCGACCACACCGTCGGGCACGTGCCAGTCGAGATCCTGTGCCATGCGTTTCAGCTCCGGCTCGATGAGCAGGCGGATATCCTCGAAATCGGTTTGGCTCAGAACGCTCGTCTGCCGGTCGAGGCGGTTCTGCTCCAGCGTGACGCGCGCCACGTCGCGCAGATGCTGCAGTCCCCGCTCCAGCAGCGCCGCTGCGCCACGCACGATATCGGGCCGGTCGGGGAAATTGCGGATCGTGTCCGTGGCATTCAGCAGCCCGCCAAGCGGGTTGTTGATCTCGTGCGCCAGCGACGACGACAGCCGCCCGAGCGCCACGAACCGCTCGCGCTCGGCCAGCCGCCGGTCGGTATCGGCCTTGGCGGCGACGGAGTCCACCATGCCGTTATAGGTTCGGGCGAGCCGCGCCAGGTCGCCCTCGCCGTGTGGCATCTCGGCTGCGGGGATCGGCTGCGGTGCGTCTCCGGCGCCGGCCATCTGCCGCGCAAGCACCGAGACCGGCCGCAGCATCCGGCGCATCACGGCGTATCCCAGTCCGGTCAGGAACGCGATGGCAAGCGCATTGCCCGCGATCAGCAGCCACAGCGCACGCCGGCGTTCGGCCTGCAGATCGGTGACGTCCAGCTGGCTGACGATCCGGCCCACCCGGCGCCCCTGATAGTCGAGCGGCGCGACCACATCGACGGTGCGCGCCCGCGCCCCGACCGAAAGCTGATCGAGCGGGACGGCCGTGTCGGCCATGCCGGCGATCGGGCTGCCGGTCGGGACACGGCGCGGGTCGGTCGCCGCCAGAACGCGGCCATCCTCGTCGGCCACCGCCGTCAGGACCATGCGCTGTCCCTCGGCCAGTTCGGCAGCCCGGGTCAGCGTGTCGTAAACCTCCCAGACGTCGCGACGCAGCACGAGCGGGCCAAGCGCGATCGACAGGCCCTCGACATGCAGGCGCGCGAGTTCCTGCAGGCGCGCGTCCTGCACCCGGCCAAGCTCTGAAAGCACCTGCTGTGACGCGACCGCCCCCACGAGTATCATCATCGCACCCCCCAGAAGCGGCAGCCGCAGCGACAGTGGAAGGTTGCGCAGCGCCCGGATCATTCAGCTCTCCAGCAGGCGCATGCGCCGGGCGATCCCGGCGTAAAGGTCCGCCTGCGCGCGCGTGAAGCCGTCCAATTGCAGGGCCTGCAGCGCCGCGCGCCCCGACCGGGTTCCCGACAGCCCGACCAGCGCCCGGCGCAGCGCCTGTGCAGGCCCTGATCCGGCGGCGTGGCGGCGCCCGCAAATCGGCGGAAAGCCCAGCCATTCGGATTTGCCGATCACACGTGTGCGCCCGGTCAATTCCGGCTCGAGCTGTGCCAGCGCCTCCCAGACATAGCCGTCCACGCTGCCCGATGTCACAAGTCCATCGGCCACCGCCCGCACGACATTGCGATGCCCGTGCGTGTAGACGCTGCGCGAAAACCACGTCTCGGGCCGCGCGCCCATGTCGATCAGGTCGGTCGCGGTGACCAGGTATCCCGAATTGCTGTCGGGATCTGAGAACGCATGCGTCGCCCCGCGCAAGTCAGTCAGGCTTTCGAACGGCGCCGTGTCGTCGACGATCAGGTAAGAGCGATAGAGCGGCTTGCCCCGCCAGATCGGGACGGCCAGCAGATCGAGATCCGCAGCATGTTGCAGATAGGGATAGCCGCAAAGCCACGCCGCGTCCAGCGCATCGCTGAGCAACAGCCCCGTCACCTCGGCATAGGTGCGCCGCTGCACCATCTCTATCTCACGTCCGATGCCCGAGGAGAGGGCCGCGCGCAGCCTGTCGATGATCACCGCATCATTGTCGAGAAACACAGGCGTCAGGCCGAGCCGAAAGGGGGCCTGCGCAACGCCCCGCATCGGGACCGACGAAAGGGCGGCGCCCCCCATCATGAGCGCGGCGCGACGGTTCATCCGTGTCATGCCTCTTCCATCTTCCTCGCTTGGTCACCCCGCAGGCGCATCAGGGTAGTGTTTCCAGTGACTACCATGGCACCGGGTGCGGCACTCCTCAGATACCGCAATCCGCTCTCAAAAGCGACACTTCGCGCGGCCTGGCAGCCTGTGTGAGACTCGAAACTGATCGTTTCGAGGGTGTCCTGTGCCGATTCCTTGTAATCACCGACTTGAGACAATACGAGACAAGGCTCGCGTCGCGCAGCCCGGATATGGTTGGTGTTTCAAACCAGACATTGAGCTCGTGAAATGCCGAGCTTTCGATGTCACAGCACAAGAACCAATCCCGACCGAGGCAAATATGCGCCTCGTGGTCCATGGTAATTAGCGGTTTAATGAATAGCAGGACGCCCGGGCTTGCGTTACCGAAAAGACTTGCTCGCGCATTTCTGAATCTGCGCGGGTAATCTGCATATCTCCAAGTCCATCAATAGAAGGAAACGCCGCGACGCGACCGAACGTCTGCTGCAACCAGACGCGGCAATAAAATGCTGCAACTGCATTTGTCCGGTGTCAGCCGCTCTCGATTTGCCCGGCATTTTCAGGACGGCACCGTAAGCGCCAGCTGGGCCCCCACGGGCTTTTCAGCTTGACGGCTGGAAGTTCCAAGGGAGGAGTTCGTCGCCCCGGTTTTTCGGAGGGCCGGCGGCGATGGCCTCGAGATAGGCGAAGGGTTCGANCAGCTTGACGGCTGGAAGTTCCAAGGGAGGAGTTCGTCGCCCCGGTTTTTCGGAGGGCCGGCGGCGATGGCCTCGAGATAGGCGAAGGGTTCGACACCGTTGATCTTTGCGGTTTCGATCAGCGACGCGATGCGGCCCCAGGCCGTGCCGCCCTCGTCGTGAGCGGCGAACAGCGCATTTTTCCTGTTCAGTGCGATCGGGCGGATCAGATTCTCCACGCTGTTTGAATCGATCTCGACGCGGCCGTCATGGAGGAAGGTCTG
>NZ_JBAPKY010000086.1:0-9631 GCF_037083785.1 Roseovarius sp. D22-M7 | reverse complement strand
CCCGAGACCCGGTTATGGCCACCCGCTGCGCTACATGAGGGCTGCGCAGGCGGCCATAACCTACCAACAGCCCTTCTTCCCGACGTGCTACGGCAAGGAATTCACCGATCGCCTCTTCGGCCTGCGTAAGCGCGGCGCGACCGGCGAGCACGAGTTCGATACGCTGTGCGCAACCCTCGATATCGACCATCGGTTGACGCCGCCGAAGTCGCCTCAGACCAACGGCATGGTCGAGCGCTTCAATGGCCGCATCGAAGACGTGCTGCAAAGCCACCATTTCCGATCAGGCGAAGAATTGGAGACGACGCTGCACCGCTACGTCTGGCTCTACAATCAGCAGCTCCCGCAATCAGCCCTCGGCAGCAAGACGCCATTGCGAGCCATGAAAGACTGGCACAAACTCAAGCCGGAGCTGTTCAAGAAAAAGCCATGCCACCTGCCGGGATGTGACATTTAGCTTTACCACTGCAAGAGGCCTGGCTTTTGCGCCTCGAAACCTTTGCTCGTCGGAAAGAGCGAATGCATCTGCGCAATCGTTTTCACTTCGCCGTCAAGCATGTGTTGGATCTTCGCCCACCAAGTTTTGAAGACTTCTGTTTCCCAATGCGTATGAAGAGCGGATTCGTCCCGATAAACCTCGTAGAAATAGAAACGATTGGAGCGTGATGCATCTTCCATGAAATGAAACTGGAACACGTCCCTTTCCTCGCTGATCGCACTCTGCGCCCCGAATAAACTGGCTTCAAGAAATTCTTGCCTGTGTTCAGGCCTGATTTTAACGGCAAAAAATCGGCCCAGCATCGCGTCCGATGTATCCATCTTATCCTCCTGCGTTCATGTCGTCGTTTTCCAGAAAAGAGCCCTAAGGCAGCGGTATCGCCAGCGACCCGGCAAAAAGCTTCCACACTATGGATGACATCGCGCAATTTTCATCTCTTTCCGTTTTAGCACCGCAGACAGCCCCAACGATATCGCGTTCAGCTCCCAACCGTTTCTTTCCCGCTTTCCGGATGCGTACACTCGGGAGGATCGCCGTGCTCGGGTGGGAAACGACCTGCCCCCGAAATATCCCGTGCGATTTGCGTGAGTTGAGGCCCCAGTTTTTTTCGGAAGGCTGGTGTAAACACTCGCACGGATCCTGTCGCGCCGATGGACATGGTCGCGCCCGGGCCAATTTCTGATAGAGGGGCCGCGACAGACGCCATACCACGCTCAATCTCTTCCACGCACTCGGCGTAGCCGCGCTCCCGAATGGCGGCCAGGTCGGCCTCAAGGTCTTCGACGCGCGTCAGGGTGAACTCCGTGTAGGCCCGCAGACGGCCATCAAGTCTGTCGAAGTCGAGCAGCGATGGCGTAAAGGCCGCCACCGCCTTGGAGCAGGAGCAGGCGTGCAGGGGCCGCTTGCCCAGCCCAGGGTGCAGGAAGGACACGCCTGTATCCGGCGTTTCCACGTGGATGATCTCGACCGCACGACCGCGCAGCCGCGAGAGGAAGAATGCCGCGCCGAGGCGGGAAGCCGCCTGCCGCAGGGCGGGCGCGACTTGTTCGATCAGCGCCTCGTCAGACTGGTCGGAATGGGTCATCCGCTTGAGCCGGACGCCCAATGAGAACCGCCCGCGCGCCATCGGCTCCAGCAGGCCCACGCCAACGAGATCCTGCACCAGACGATAGGCCGAGGCCTTGGGCAGATCTGAGTGCTCGCAAATATCGCCAACGGTGGCCTCTCCCTTTTGACCCACGATTTCGAGGATCAGCGTCAAACGTTCCAGATGCATGATATTCTCATTTTACGAAACTCATTTTTTCGTTATACGGGAAATCAGGGAGAATCAAGGGAGGAGCGGATCATGGACGGAACCTGTTGCGGGCCGGGCTACGCCAGCCCAGTCGAGGCCATCAAGGCGCCTCGCGAAAAGTTGCTATACACGATCGCGATCTACACCGGGACTGGCATCCAGAAGCCCGATTACCTGGCCACTGTGGATGCTGATCCCGACAGCCCGACCTACAGCCAGGTGATCCACCGCCTGGAAATGCCCGGGATCGGGGACGAGTTGCACCACATGGGATGGAACGCTTGCTCGTCGTGCCATGACGACAGCTCGATGGCGCGCAAGTATCTGCTGGTGCCCGGCGTTCGCTCGAACAATATCCATGTCGTCGACACCGCCACCGATCCGCGCGCCCCTCGCCTGCACAAGATCATCCAGGGGGCCGAGATTAAGTCCAAGGCCAACCTGAGCGGTCCGCACACGGTGCATTGCCTTGGCTCCGAGATCATCATCTCTTTCCTGGGCGACGCGCAGGGCGAGGCGCCAGGCGGGTACCTGCATCTCAACAAGGATTTCGAGATCGTGGGCCGCTGGGAAGAGACCATGGGGGACATCCCGTTCGGCTATGATTTCTGGTACCAGCCGCGCCACAACGTGATGATCAGCTCGGAATGGGCGGCGCCCAATACCTTCATGCCGGGCTTCGACCTGGAAGAGGTGGGGCACCTGAAATATGGACGACGTCTGCATATCTGGGACTTCGAGAAGCGCACGCCCATCGAAAGCATGTACCTGGGCGAAGACGGGTTAATCCCGCTCGAGGTCAAGTTCCTGCACGATCCCGATAGCACGCATGGCTTTTGCGGGGCGGCGCTCTCGACCAACGTGATCCATTTCTGGAAGTCCGAGGCGGGCAAGTGGGAATGGGAAAAGGTCATCGACGTCGAGAACGAACCGCATCCCGAATGGCCCATCCCGGTACCAGGGGTGATGTCGGCCATTCTCGTGTCGATGGATGACAAGTATCTTTATCTCAACAACTGGCTGCATGGCGACATGCGACAGTACGACATCACCGATCCGCACAATCCCAAGCTGACCGGGCAGGTCTGGATGGGCGGATTGTTGGGCAGGGCGCCTGAGGTAAACGGTGTCAAGGTTGCGGGCGGGCCGCAGATGTTCCAGCTGAGCCTCGACGGCAAGCGTCTTTACGTGACGACTTCGCTCTTCTCGACTTGGGACAACCAGTTCTATCCCGAGATCCGAACCCAGGGCGGTGTTATGGTAATGATCGACTGTGACGCGGAAAACGGCGGCATGTCGATCAATCCCGATTTCATCGTCGATTTCGGCAAGGAACCCAACGGCCCGTCGCGCTGCCACGAAACCCGCTATCCCGGTGGCGATTGCACCAGCGATATCTGGCTGTGACTGAGACCCGGACCATAACGATCGCCAACCGCGGCGGCGCGACCTACGAGGTCGAGGCGCGCCGTCCGCTGCTGGACACCCTGCGCGAGCAAGGCGTCGATCTGCCCTATGGCTGCAAGTATGGCGGCTGTATCACCTGCGCGGCCAAGCTGACCGAGGGCGATATCGACCAGCGCCGGCAGGTCGCGCTGAACAATCGCCAGATCGCCCATGGCTACGTCTTGTTATGCGTAGCCCGCCCCGTGACCGACTGCACGCTGCAGATCGGCGTGGAGAGCCACGACAAACTCTACCGCAACCCGTTCCTCGACCCGCTGCAGCCACATGAGCTGAAGGCGGATATCGCCACTCCGAAGGAGCCCTGAGATGCCCGACGCCGATATCGATCACCGCTACGACTATAGCCAAGCGTGCCTCTCCGAGATCCTACGCTCGGTCAAAACCATCGCCATGGTCGGGGCCAGCAACGACAAGACCAAGTTCAGCTATGGCGTTCTACGCGTGCTGCACGAGACCGGCTATGACATGATCCCGGTCAATCCCAATCCGAATGTCACGGAAATCCGGGGCATCCCGGTCTACCATTCCCTGCAGGAGATCGACCGGCCTGTCGATATGGTCGAAGTCTTTCGCCCCAAGGAAGAACTATATGCCATCACCGAGCAGGCGATCGAGATCGGGGCCAAGGTGCTGTGGGCCCAAATCGGTGTCTATGACGACCGCGCCGCCAAGCTGGCCGAGGACGCGGGTCTCAAGGTGGTCATGGATCGCTGCCCGAAGATCGAGCTTTTCCGGCCGTTCTGGAAGCCGCGCCTCGACCTGGCGATATGACACACGATTCGCCCGGTCTGCGTGTGCACCCGGCCTGCGGTTGTGGCGCGGGCGGCACGGCGGATTGGCCCATGAACGTCTTGCTTGGCTGGATCAACGCCGGTCGCGAAAGGAAAGCACGTATGCCCCAGACCATCACTAAAAGCGCAAAGGACATCGTCCGCGCCGCGCTTGACTCAACCCCGGCGATCAACGCCGAAGAGGCGCTCGGGCTTGTTGGCTCGTCCGAGCACATCTTCGTGGATCTGCGCGATGGGACAGAGCAGGCCAAGACCGGTATGATTCCCGGCGCGGTGGCCTCGTCGCGCGGGATGCTGGAATTCCACATCGACCCCGAAAGCCCGGCGCACAAGTCCGAGTTCAATGAGGACAAGACCTATGTCTTCTATTGTGCCTCCGGCGGACGCTCGGCCCTGGCCGCGCAGGCGGCGATGGATATGGGCCTGAGCCCGGTCGTGAACCTGACCGGTGGCGTCGGCGCGTGGAAGAAGGCCGGCGGCACGCTGGAATGATTGGCGGAGGATATCGTGGACTTTACTGCTCTTGACATGTCGGTCGCACCCGGGGTCGACGGCTTCTTCGACGAAGCCAGCAACACGATCTCGTATCTGGTCACGGATCCAGGCTCGTCCGCCTGCGCGATCATCGATAGCGTACTCGACTTCGATTATGCCGCCGGGCGCATTGCCCATGACAGCGCGGACCGCCTGATCGACGCGGTCCGGTCTCGTGGCCTTGCGCTGGAATGGATCATCGAAACCCATGTCCACGCCGACCACCTCTCGGCCGCGCCATATATCCAGCAGCACCTTGGCGGCAAAATCGGCGTCGGGGCTCGCATCATGGAAGTGCAGGATACCTTCGAGAAAATATTCAACGAAGGCACCGAATTTCAGCGCGACGGCTCGCAGTTCGACGCGCTTTTTGAGGACGGCGACACCTATTCGATCGGCGGCATGACCGGTTTTGCCATCGCCACGCCCGGTCACACCCCGGCCTGTATGGTGCATGTGATCGGCAACGCGGCCTTTGCCGGCGATACGCTCTTCATGCCCGATGGCGGCTCGGCGCGCGCAGATTTCCCAGGCGGTGACGCCGCCGAGCTTTACCGCTCGATCCAGAAGGTTCTGTCACTGCCCGACGAAATGCGCCTCTTCGTGTGCCACGATTACGGCCCCGGCGGACGTGCCATCGCGTGGGAAACCACGATCGGACAGGAACGCGCCAGCAACATCCATGTCGGCGGCGGCAAGTCGCAGGACGAATTCGTGAAATTCCGGATCGAACGTGACGCGCAGCTGTCCATGCCGAAACTCATCCTCCCCTCCCTGCAGGTCAACATGCGCGCGGGCGACATTCCCCGCGACGCCAGTGGCCGCCCAATGCTGAAGGTGCCCTTGAATGGCTTATGAAGGCGAACTGAACTCTTCCGATCTTGTCCAGCGGTCCGACGTGGATGGCGTCGCCAAGCTGACGCTGAACGCCCCGCGCTCGATCAATGCGCTGTCCGAGGCGATGATGGCGGCACTTTCGGATACGCTTGACGGCATCGCCGAAGACCGTTCGGTCAAGGCGGTGATCCTGCGCAGCGCCGGCGATCATTTCTGCGCCGGTCACAACCTCAAGGAAATGACCGAACGTCGTTCGGACCCTGATGGCGGGTTTCAGTACTTTCAGGATCTCTTCGCCAAGTGCTCGGCGATGATGCTGCGGGTTGTGTGCCTGCCCCAGCCGGTCATCGCTGAGGTCAAGGGCATCGCCACGGCAGCGGGCTGTCAGCTGGTTGCCTCTTGCGATCTGGCGGTCGTGGCCGAAGACGCGCGTTTTGCCACTTCAGGCGTGAATATCGGGCTCTTCTGCTCGACGCCTATGGTTGCCCTGTCGCGCAATGTGCCGCAAAAGATGGCAATGGAAATGCTGCTCTTGGGCGATTTCCTGCCCGCCGCGCGCGTGGCACAGCTTGGGCTGGTCAATCGTGTGGTGCCGCGTGGCGAACTCGAGGAAAGCGCGACGGAGATGGCGCGGATCATCGCCAAAAAATCGCCCGTCGCCATCCGTACCGGCAAGCGCGCCTATTACAGGCAAACCGAGATGGCGCTCGAACAGGCTTACGCCTATGCCGGCCGCGTTATGGCCGAAAACATGATGGCCCGCGACACCGAGGCCGGGATCGACGCCTTCACCCGCAAGGAACCCATGCCCGAATGGACCGGCGAGTGACGTCTCAAGAACCGACACGGGTATGACTGACACCCGCCTCCCTGCCCCGCGCGGCGCACCCCTGGCGGGAACAAAATGCAAAACGGTGCAAAATGGTCGTCAGCTAAGGTCGGTCCACCCCTAATATTGGATGCTTATCATGGCACATGAGCTTGAATTCGCAAATTTCAGCTTTGGGACACAGGTCCGCAAGTCTCCCTATTCCGACGCGGCTTTGCGCTGGGGTGCAAAGGGTTTTTCGGTATACAATCACATGTATATTCCCCGTGATTTCGGAAACCCCGAGCAGAATTTCTGGAACCTCATCAATCATGCGACACTGGCCGATGTCTCGGTCGAGCGGCAGGTCGAAATAACCGGACCGGATGCCGCCAAATTCACCCAGTACCTGTGCTCTCGCGACCTGTCGAAATGCGAGATTGGGCAGTGCAAATATGTTTTGATCACCGACCAGGACGGAGGGATCATCAATGACCCGATCCTTCTGAAGCTCGCGGAAGATCATTTCTGGTTGTCGATCGCGGACAGCGATGTGCTGCTCTGGGCGCGTGGCGTAGCAGTACATGCCGGTATGGACGTGAACCTGACCGAACCAGATGTCTCTCCCTTGCAGCTTCAGGGGCCGAAATCCAAGGACATTCTCCGCGCCTGTTTTGGCGATGCGCCCACCGAACTGAAGTATTTCCGCTTCATGGAATATGACTGGCACGGCGTGCCGCTGATCATCTCGCGGACCGGCTGGACCAGTGAACTGGGCTACGAGATCTACCTTCGCGACGCATCGGCTGGCGGGCGTCTTTGGGAATACATCCTTGATATCGGGTATAAGATGGGTCTCAGGCCGGGCCACACATCCGGCATCCGTCGGATCGAGGCAGCAATGCTTTCCTATCACGCGGACATGACGCTGGCGAACAATCCCTTTGAGCTTGGCATGGACCGCTTGGTTAACCTCGACATGGAGGCTGATTTCGTAGGCAAGGAGGCGCTGGCCCGGATCAAGGAGGCAGGTGTCAAGCAGCGGCTTGTTGGTATCGAGGTCGAAGGTGCCCCCTTCGTGGGCGTCAACGATTTCTACTGGCCGCTCATGAATGACGGCAAGCAGGTTGGCACGATTTCCTCGGCAGTATACTCGCCACGGCTGGACAAGAACATTGCGCTCGGCATGCTAAAGGTCGAACACGCCAGCGATGGCACTGAGCTGGTCGTGGATAAACTTGGCGAAACTCGCAAGGGAAAGGTCGTTCCGATCCCGTTTTTTGACCCCAAGAAGTCACTCGCTGCCGCAAGTTGACCAAATTGCGGCGCAGGTTGATCGCCTGTGCCGCTAAGCCCAAGCGCCGAGGTAGTCCCTACTGCATAAGCTCGCGCTTGAGACAGAAAACACCGGGCAAACTATCGGGATGAAAAAAGCAGTCCTTTGCGCAGTTGCGGTGTCAGCTTGGCTTGTCCCGCATCTTAGCAGTTCCCGACCCGCGCGGTGAAGGTCAGCTATCGCTTATTCACGCCAAGGGCCGTGGGTCCGCTTGGGGCTGGCCTATGAAATCTGATGGTTTCTGTCGGATATCCGCAAATCCCCGCGCGGCACGGTTACGCCGGATGCCCGGCTTCGCAGACGCAGCGAACGGCAGGTCCGACGGGCCGCACCGCAGCATCCAAGGTTAATGCTGTACGGCAGCTCTGGGCCGTCAGTGACGGCGGCCCAGGTCCTCAGGTTTCAACGCTGTCAGAGATTGCCAGGAAGTCTTCGAGCTCGACCCCAAGATAGCGGACAGCTTTGTCCATCTTGGCATGGCCGAGCGGAAGCTGGATAGCCCTCAAGGTGCCAGTCTTCCTGTCGACTTGTGCGACCTTCGTCCGCCGCATGGCGTGCGTGCCAAAGGACGTCGGGTCCGAGCCTTTGGCCAGCCAGACGAGTGCTCCAAATATCTTCAAGCGGGCCTTCGACGACGCCGGGGCCGAAGTCGACAAACCGGCAGGCCATAGCCCGTTTTCAAAGTGTCCCGTCGAGACATGCATGTGTGGGCTGCGCGTTCCGGGGACATCCGATCACCGGTTCCGATAACATCCGATCAGTGATTCCGATTTAATCCGATCACCTGTTCCGGGGCATCCGATCACTTGGGTGTTCCGGCCGGGATGCGCTTCGTTGGGCGATCGTGCAACGGGTTAGCCTTGTGTCTGCGAAGCAGGTGCAAGGAGCCCAGGATGAGACGATTGCCAATGCGAAAGATCACGGAAGCCCTTCGGATGAAGGCGTCCGGGCTGTCGACCCGGAAGATTGCGGCGAGCCTGTCGGTCGGTCAGGCGACGGTGGTTGAATATCTCAAGCGCGCCGAGCGGGCGGGTCTGTCCTGGCCGCTGCCGGAGGCCATGACCGAGGCTGATCTCGAGCGCCGGCTGTTCNGGCGGGTCTGTCCTGGCCGCTGCCGGAGGCTATGACCGAGGCTGATCTCGAGCGCCGGCTGTTCGCGCCAACGGGAGGCGAGAGGCGGCGCGGTCTGGCGGAGCCGGACTGGGCGGCGGTTCACCGCGAGTTGCGGCGTAAGAACGTGACGCTTTCGTTGCTGTGGGAAGAGTATCGCGCCGCACATCCTGATGATGGCTATGGCTACAGCCGGTTCTGCGATCTCTACCGCCGCTGGAAGGGCCGGCTGTCGCCGGTGATGCGCCAGCACCATGTCGCGGGCGAGCGCGTCTTCGTGGACTATGCCGGCCACACGGTGGAGGTCGTCGACGCCGAAACCGGGGAAGTGCGCCAGGCGCAGGTCTTCGTGGGTGTTCTGGGGGCATCAAGTTACACCTATGCCGAGGCGACCTGGACGCAGACCCTGCCGGACTGGATCGGGTCGCATGTCCGGATGCTGGCATTCTTCGGCGGTGTGCCCGGGCAGATCGTCAGCGACAACCTCAAGTCCGGTGTCACAAAGGCATGCTTTTACGAGCCCGGCCTAAACCGGACCTATGCCGAGATGGCAGCGCATTACGACACCNGTGTCACCAAGGCATGCTTTTACGAGCCCGGCCTCAACCGGACCTATGCCGAGATGGCGGCGCATTACGACACTGTCGTCATTCCCGCGCGGCCGCGCAAACCCCGTGACAAGGCCAAGGCGGAGGTCGGCGTCCAGGTCGTCGAGCGCTGGATCCTCGCGCAGTTGCGCAAACGGCGGTTCTTCTCGCTGGCCGAGGTGAACGCGGCCATTTCAACGCTGTTGGAGCGGCTCAACGACAAGGTCACCCGACACCTTGGCGCCAGTCGCCGGGGCCTGTTCAAGCAGATGGACAAGCCCGCGCTGAAACCGCTGCCGGCAACGCCCTATGAATATGCCGAATGGCTGGAGCGGCGGGCCGGGCTCGACTACCACGTCGAGGTC
>NZ_JBAPKY010000085.1:0-9800 GCF_037083785.1 Roseovarius sp. D22-M7 | reverse complement strand
GCCTCGCAGGTCTCTCTCAAAGGGGTGGCCACATGCCGTGGAACCGGTGGCCACATGTTCATGGATTCGATGGCCACATACCCGTGGAATACTCATGTTGAAGTGCAAAATCCGGCCATGATCATCAATGATGACATTTTTACCTTCGAACGCAGAGATGATGTCGCGTGCCTGTTCGCGAGATCTACCCTGCGAACTTAGGGTGGTTTTTGTCAGCCCAGAAAAAAAGTCACTATCCAGTCTGGTAACTTCGGAAGGTTGGAAAATGAAATTTGTCTGTTCGTCGACATAGAGCAACTTTTCGCTACTTGGAGAAAAGGTACCGGCGGAACTGATTGTTTGTACGATGATATCCGGTTGCTGCTCGGGCAACATGTCAAGATCGGAGAGGGTCTCCGAGGCTACTTGGGAGACCGCCGCGGCCAGCTTGCCGTACTCGGCCGCGGTCATCTGTCCTGATCCCCAGAACTCATTTCCGATCTCAAAAGCATCGATCTTGACACCAAGCGCATCTGATTTCGAAACGGCCTCTTTAATGAAACCAGCAACATGATCCAAGTATGTCGCTTCGATGAGACGTTGACCATACGTCCCTTCAATGAGGGCTTCACCAGCAGATTGCGTGAAGCCATTGATCGTCGGGACGACCAAGGTCACGCTCGCCTCTATCCGGGCCGCTACCTGTAGGAAGTCGGAGAAGGGGACGAGTTCTCGCTCAACGTCTTGAAAAGAACTGACCGATCTATCCAGGCTGCCGCCTGCAATATTGGTGATGTCGAAATGCCATTCTGTGACTGAACCACCGGGGAACCGTAAACTTGTGACGCCAAGCTCCTGATATCTTTGATCCATAAGCGCTTCGTCGACGGTGTTGATCGTGATAAGCGCATTGAGACCAAACATCTCTTTGGTCACAGGAGTGCCAGAAGTCTCATCGGTTTGGTCATAGATATAAATCATCAAGAATATTTACGTCATCATCCAAGATTGCGGTTGTGGTTTTGGCCGATGAAGTTAAACGCTTGAATTTAGGATATTCGATAGAGAGCTGGAAATTTAACCACTACATACACGGTTTTTCAGGATATTCAAAGCCTTGCGTGATTTTCGAAAATTTTATTTATTCCCATTGCTCCGAAAACGATTTAACCATTTGCAGACATTCTGCGCAAGAATGACGAAATATGCTTCGTTCTTAGCCGCAAAACCGACAGGATCACACGATAGTGCATGTTGATTTCAACTGGGCATTGTTGCAGAACTCAAGGCTGAGGCGTGAGTGCCCCTTACCCCATTGACGTCATGCCACGCGGACGATCTCGGCGGTGCCGAGGGCCGAAAAGCGGGTCATGAGGGCGATGCGGATGTGGATTTCGGCGGTCTGGCGCTCGAGCTCGCGGATGCGATCCTCCATCTGCCGCACCTTCTTGTTGCTGGTCACACCGTCGTCCCAGATCACTGCGACACTCCCTCTTTCCACCATCAGCTTTCGCCAAAGATACATAAGATTTGGCGCCACGCCATTGCGGCGCGCGACGGCCGAGATGCTCTCGCTGCCGTCCAGCGTCGCTTCGACGATCCGTAGTTTTTCGGCTGAACTCCAGCGGCGCCGGCGGCCACCATCCGTGATGATTTCTACTTCAGACATAAGCACGTGCTTAGGGATATGCCTAAGCCTCCTGGTTCAGGCCCAGGTGTCCTGTCGAAAATGCGACCAGTTCAGCAGCGGCGCGTATCGTAGGCGCCGAGCATAAGACAGTCTTAACCAAGGTCTGCCATAAGGTCATGAATGCAATCGCAGTTTTGGGGGTTATCTTATGCACAACTACGCTCTCTTGGCGTTCATTGTCATCCTGACCGTTGTTGCCGACTACGCACTTAAACATGCGTCACTTAGAATATCGCCATTTGTATCTGGATGGTTTGTCGCTGGTGCGCTGCTTTACGCTTTAACCGCAATCGGCTGGATTGCTTTGATGCAAACTTATAATCTTGCGCAGATCGCTGTACTGTACAGCTCTTCGACCATCATCGCCCTGACTGCCGTAGGCATCGTTTATTTTGGTGAGACGCTATCGTTGAAACAAATTATTGGCATCTCTGCAGCACTCCTCTCCGTCGTTCTTATGGAAGCCGACGCCTGAGCCTAATTACCCTTCATATTTTGTTAACCATTGGTACTATACATGTTAGTTGTGGATCACTGTGTAAGACCAAGTACAATTCATGGCTTGGGAGTCTTTATTATGGAAGCAGTAGCCGCCGGAACCGTCGTTTGGCGATACGATCCCACGTTCGACATCGAAATCTCTGCGAACACTGTGGCAGGCTTTCCAAAGGACGTTGCTGAAGTTGTTTATCATCACGCGGAGTACCTGCCGGAGCATGAGATATTTCGCCTCGGAAACGATGCGGATATTTTTATGAACCACAGCAGTGGCCCCAGCTTGATCGACTTGGGTGACGAGATGATCGCCTCACAAGATCTCGTTGTGGGAGACGAATTAACTTGCGACTATCGAAAGGTATGTGTTGTCGGTTTTACTGCATGCGTTAAGGCAAGCTGCGCACATCCATGATCGACAGCCCGCTCGTCTCGACGCGCTCCGCAGCCTGCCGCTTGAACTCATCCGGAAAATACCGGCGCTTCTTCTCCATCGGACACTCCTTCCGTTAGTTCAAAAGCCTATCATGCGTGTCCACCAATCCGGGGCAGGATCAAAGGTGTCGCCGTTTGGCTTGATCCTATTCGGGACGATGCTGTCTTCATGAGTGCGCTTCTTGCAAATGCGCTGGAAGCTGCCGGCCTTGCAGATCCCTGGGGCCTGGCGCGGTGCCGTTGGGCTACCGACGAGGACCGGGCCCATCGAATGATGACACACGACAACAGCCTTTCTACTGCCAAGTATAAGATGTCATACCAACGGCCTTAACTTTTGACCGCTTTAGCGTATTCTCGGGTGGTAATCGAGCGCACGGTGGCGATGTCGGTGGCGAAGAAGTTCCAAGCGTCGCAGCATCGTGCCACGATCTCCTCATAGGTTTCGAACACAGAGATGGCGAGGCGGTTGGCGCGGAGGTAGGCCCAGACGTTCTCGACCGGGTTGAGCTCCGGGGCGTATGGCGGGAGCGGCAGCAGGGTGATGTTGTCGGGCACCTTCAGAGCCTTGGCGCCATGCCATCCGGCACCGTCGAGCACGATAACGGCATGCGCGCCCCTGGCGACCGTGCGGGAGATCTCGGCGAGGTGGGCATTCATCGCAGCGGTGTCGGCGTTGGGCATGACGAGCGCGGCGGTGGCTCCGCGTTCGGGGCAGACGGCGCCGAAGATGTAGGCCCAAGTGTAGCGGGTGTCGCGGGGCGCGCGAGGGCGGCTGCCGCGCGGCGCCCAGATGCGGGTGAGCGTGCCCTGCTGGCCGACCCGTGCTTCATCCTGGAACCACACCTCCAGGGGTTTGTCACGGGCGTGATCCGGCAATGCGTCGGTTACGGTTGCGGCGAAGTTTTTTGAACGCCTCCTGGGCCTCGGGGTCGGATTTCGGGTGCTGCGGGCGCACCGACAGCCGGCGAAATCCGAGCGCGGCCAACTGCTTGCCCACCGTGCGCTCGTGCATGGCGACGCCGAAGTACACCTCGATCTTGCGCTGAAGGTCGACGCGTCGCCAGCGCACCACCCCGTCCACGGCAGGGTCGGGACCCTCGCGCACCATCCGTGCCAACTCGGCCTTCTGCTCAGCGCTCAGCCGCGGCGACGGCCCAGCNGTCCACGGCAGGGTCGGGACCCTCGCGCACCATCCGTGCCAACTCGGCCTTCTGCTCAGCGCTCAGCCGCGGCGACGGCCCAGCCGAGCGGCGGTCAGACAGCCCCGCCAGCCCGTCGGCGTTGTAGCGGTGGACCCAGTCCCGGAGCGTCTGCCGGTCCATACCGCAGGTCTCGGCCGCCGTCTTGCGGTCCACCCCCTCCAGCACCAGCGCGATGGCCAGCATCCGCCGCGCCGCCTTGGCATCCTTCGCCTTCGCCGTCGCAACCCGAAGCTCACGTGCCGACAAGTCCGTTCGTGTAATCGCAACCGCCATCGAAACCTCCATGCTTCGATGAAAGGGAATCACAGCAGTGAATCGAAGGAAAGCCCGCGAGAGTCACGGTCCGGGGCCGTTGGTATCAGTCATCTAACCGAAGCTGCTTCGGGCGGCCCTTGGCTGAAATCCTACAGAGCACACCGCAGCCAACACGGAATGCGGACATCCCCAAAATATATGGTCAAAAGCGCCGTCTGGAAGTACCGTGATGGCATGATATCGACCCACCCGGCCCTAGAGACCTTCCCCGCGGCATGGCCCCAGATCCCCGATTGGGCGCGGCCGTCGCGCGATCCAAATCCCGAAGACTGGGCGTGCTTTGCCGGCGCGGCCTTCGCGTATCTGGACGTGGCGCTACGCGCGCCCGGGGTGCCGCTGGCGCTGCTGCGCGACCGGTTGGCACTGCGCGCCGCGGTGGCCTGCACGGCCCTGACCGGGCGGCCCGAAAGCGCGGGCGCGCTGCGCGACGCGGTGCATTTGCGGTGTCCCGGGGATTCTGCTGGACCGGCGGGCGAGACATACCTGCAATGGCGCCGCGCGGTGGCGCGGCCGGTCTCGTGCGCGGCCCTGCACGCGGTCCTGCCCGGTCATGACCTCGCGGATGTTACACGATGGCGCGCGGCCGGGGCGGGGGAGGGGATGCCGGTCGCACGCGCTGTCGCCGTACTCGAGGCGGTTCTGTCCGAGGCGCCACGCGCGGAAACGGATGCGCTGATCCTGGCTGAGGCGGCGCTTGTCGACGCCTTGGGATGGCCGCGGATCACCCCTGTGCTGACCCCGGGACTGGCCCCCCGCGATCTGCGCCGGACCGGCGCAGATCTCTGGCTGGCCTGTCATCGCGCCATCGTCGCGGCGGCAGGCGAGGCGGTACAACTCGTGTCGGATCTGTCGCGCCGGGGTGAACGGCTGCGTGCCGCCGCGCCATGCCTGCGCGCCAGAGGCGCCGAAGAGGCGGTCGAGACGATCCTGCGCCAAGACGCGGTGACGCCGGGGGCGCTGAGCGTGCTGCGCTCGGACCGTGCGGCTCGGCGGTTCTGCGACCGACTGGTCGCATTGGGTGTCGTACGCGAACTGACCGGGCGCGACACGTCGCGGCTTTACGGGATCTGATATGTTGCGCGACCATCTTGACCGTGATCTCGCGGATCTGCCCCCTGAGGGGCGATGGCGCGCTTGGATTTGCCGCATTGAGGCGGTGCTCTTCGCCTCGGCCG
The DNA here is from genome assembly GCF_037083785.1 of Roseovarius sp. D22-M7. Taxonomy (NCBI): domain Bacteria; kingdom Pseudomonadati; phylum Pseudomonadota; class Alphaproteobacteria; order Rhodobacterales; family Roseobacteraceae; genus Roseovarius; species Roseovarius sp. D22-M7. Next base: position 4,506 of record NZ_JBAPKY010000085.1, on the reverse strand, counting down.
GTCCCGTGTCGCGCGCGGATCTGGCCCGCGTGGTGGGGCAGGGGATATCCATCGATCTGTTGATCGCCGATCTCGCCGTCGACCTTGCGGAGCGCCCCTATGAGGTGGCCCGCGTGGGTGATGGCTGGATGCTGCGTACGAAGGCCGCCTATGCCCCGGCGATCCACGCCGCGGCGGATGCCGGTGGACAGGATCTCGACCTGCGGGAGTTCGATTTCGCGGTGCTGGCCACCATCGCTTGGCACCAGCCGATCACCCTAGCCGAACTGAAGGAGATCTTCGGGCGCGAGGTCGGCCGCGATTTGATCAGTCGGCTGCATGCCCGCGATCTCATCGCCACTGGTCCCCGCGCACCGCGCCGTGGCGCGCCCTATACGTTTGTTACCACCGAGACTTTCCTCGCGGCCTTTGATCTGCAAAGCTTGGCCGACCTCCCAGACCCCGAGCAATTGGCCGATGCTGGCATGGCCCCAGATGCCCGCCCCTGAGGCAGCGAAATTGCAGGAAATCGCCTCGGCGTGGGACGCACCGGCGGCTATTCTTGGCAGCGGTATCCGCTGCGCCTACGGAGGCCATCGGGAAGAAGGGTGTGAAGCAAGTCCAAGGATTGCAGGATGCGTGGTATTTTGCACGCACAGTTGTGGTTCAATGCTGCCGCCTTGGACGGGCATGAGGCATGAAGGCGTGAGGGCGGCCGAGATCACGCGGCACACTTGCTGCGAAGACTTAAGGGGCGATTACCGGCAACGATCTCAGAGCCCAAAGGATGAGCCATCGTTCATTTGAGCGCTTATTGAGTGAGAAAACAAGTCTGGATGCATGCCACCGGAGAACACGCTCCGGTTGATAATCCACTGTTGATAAGGGAAGATGGTGCATATTGCAAGAGGAAAAATGGAAGGTGCTGAAGTTGTCTTTTGAGCACGAATGCATGAGTTCTTCCAATAGCTTAAGCTTTTTGCCTAGTTTTTATGCGAAGCAAATTAACTACTTGTCACAACAGTATTTAATAATCTGGTAAGAAACTTGCACACAGACATATCCACACAATTTGGGGATGTATAATGCCTTCTCGTAGCCCTAAAAAGAGCGGCGCTGCGCCCGACCCCAGCTTGCACCAACCCTTCGAACACTGCCTGGAACTCCGTCTGCCACCTGACGGACGGTGGCATCTATGTACTGCAGTGGGTATGTCGTCATTATTTGATCGAAATAGTGTGATCCCGGCACCCTTGCCTGGATCGCTTTAGGCGATAGACAGCGCAGGGGATCGGCGGGCTGACGCTCGCTCACCCCAACCCCGACAGTCTCCCAATCCAAATGATCCGCCTGCCATCCTGGCAGGTCCGAGAAAACCGGCAAGCGCCGCCTGCAGCGTCGGTTCCGGCCCTGAATTCCGGTTCCTCCCACGCGGGTGAGACGCGTGGGTCCCTCCCAAATTCACGCCCTCCACCCGGTTGTCACGACCCCGCCAGGCCGCAGGACGGGCTTTGCCCTTACCCGCTCTGCCCTTCGGAATGCATGGGCATTCCAAAGATCAGAACAGGAAGGCCCGCCCATTGGCGGAAAGGGGAGCAGACCCGGCCCGCGTCACTCGAAGGAGGGTCACAAATGACCGCAGAGAAGTTTGACGTTTATTCCCATGTCACAAATCAGATTGTCGCGCAGATCGAGGCGGGAACGCCGCCTTGGCGCACGCCGTGGACCGGTGGAGGGGGATCGGTCAGCTTGCCGGAACGATTCAATGGCGAAGCTTATCGGGGCATCAATATCCTGATGCTTTGGGCCACGGCGATGGCCAAAGACTACAGTTCAGCCCGCTGGATGACGTTCAATCAGGCCAAGCAGCTTGGGGGGCATGTCCGCAAGGGCGAGAAATCCGCCACCGTCGTGAAGTATGGCACCGTCGAGCGCGAGGACGAAAACGGCGAGGAACGCCAGATCCCCTATGCCAAAGCCTACCGCGTGTTCAGCGTCGACCAGATAGAGGGCTTGCCAGCTGAATTCTACATCTTGCCAGATCCACCTCGTGGTCTTGGTGCTGTGGCCGATTCCGCGTTGGACGCCTTCTTCGCTGCAACCCACGCGCAGATCGATAGCACCCAAGAGCCGCGCGCCTATTACAACATCAAAACGGATCGCATCCATATGCCGCCGATCACAACCTTTCATCGTGCGGAAGGATATTATGGCACCCTCGCGCACGAGTTGACGCACTGGACAGGAGCCACAAGGCGGCTGGATCGTTTGGGTCGCTTCAACGACCGCAAGGCCTATGCGTTCGAGGAGCTGGTTGCAGAAATCGGAAACTGCATGCTTTGCGCGCAGATCGGAGTGGAGCCGGAATTCGAGCAGAGCGCGGCCTATGTCGAAGGATGGCTTGAGGCGATGAAGGAAGATAGCCGCGCGATTTTCCGCGCCGCGTCCGAGGCGCAGAAGGCCGTGGATTACATCATGGCCCGCACCGCGCAGGCCGACCGGATGGCCGCCGGGTAACAGCCCGCCCTGCTGAACGATCAAGGTCCCCGCCATCAGGCGGGGCCTCTTGTGTTACGTTGTAATCTTGGCCGCGGAAGGTTTCAAAGTAGCCTTTGGGCGGGTGAACTGGCTCCATTTCGACCGGACGGGCATTTCATGCCCAAAAGTGAAGAAGTGCAAACGTATATGGTTGAGCTTTGGCTGCCGAATATCAAACAGCAAATATATCGATATACTGCTAACCATCGGCCGTACCGGAGGATTTTCCGTGTGGGCCGCCGCGTATGGGGAGTGGTCGGGCGCAACTCGGCCCGCGCTGGAAATCCTCATATGAGGTGTGAACAGGCCCGCAGGCTTGGATGTCTGTTCACAACCCTCGTTCACCTCCTGCCGGTGATGTCGATATCAGCCTGCCTGTAGCGACGACAAATTGATCAGCGCTGCCCACCGGCAAGCCCACCAGGCTAGGCCCAACTCATGCCATCTGCTGAGGAACTACCGCATGAGTTGAGTGGCGGTTCTCGTGAGTAATGTAAGCACCAGCTCGGAAGCCCAATATCATGAACAAAAACTGCAGATCCAAAGATTATTGCCGTTTTAACCTTGTTGTCGTTGACAGTGAGCCCTCTGAGTACTTACTGTCGCTCTTGGATATGGCTGCTGATCAACCCATGATCAGCTGTTTCTTGCGACCAACCTGAGGAGCAGGGCATGATTAAGACAACAGGAATACTCGCTGCAGGTGCAGCCGCGACAATGCTAATGGCGTCGGGGGCAACCGCGACGACGATTGTGATAGATGATTTCACAGACAGCCAACGGGTTGCGAATCTTCCGACAACAGACTTCCCAAGTGCAAGCATAGTGTCCGGTGGGATGTTTGGAGGAACCCGTTACATGGAGGTGCTCAACCAGGACGGGGTCACCTCTGGCACTAGCCTGAACGGCGAAAATGGGGCTTTGACCTTCAACAACGACTCCGGCACTAGTGGGGTTGGTTATATTGTATATGATGGAACTTCGGATCGGGATGATGCGACCAACACTGAGATCGGTCCTGGCGTCAATACATCTGGTCTGAACGAGAACCTTGTGATTGGCTCTGAAGCACAGACCTTCTTTTCGTTCGATCTGAGTAACTTTAACCCGGGTAGTGGTGGATCGACGGCGCTTTTTTCGGCATTCGTGTGGGATAATGACGGCAATCGAGCAGAGTTTGCGGAGATTATTGGAGCCGGCCCCATCTCCCCCAATCTCTTTCTGTCTGAGTTTGTAGGTGAAGACATCGACTGGACACGAGTTGGAGCGCTTGCGTTTTCGATTGATTCCCGAGAGGGAACATCGCCACTGGGTACGTATGGCGGTGATAATTTTGATGGACAGGTGGGCGTGATTTCAGTCAGTGCTATACCGCTTCCTGCTTCGGTTCTGATGTTGCTTGGTGGTTTGGGGAGCTTTTTCGGGATCTCGGCGGTTTCTGCGCGCCGGCAAAGAAAGGCCTGAACTAATCGGGCCAATCAGTTCTTGAACGTGTCAGGTGGGAGGCGAGTTATATTCGCCTCCCATTTTTGATTCTTTTGTATACTGCAGGAGCAGACTTTGTAGGCGCTACGTAAGCGCAATAGCGTCGCCTTCTGCGTTCTATCGCGACCTTGCGCGCTTTGGCGGATGCGCTTGAGATCGCGCTGGATGATCTTGCGTAATGAAGGTGCGACCACCACACTCACTGGTCCCAGCACCGCCCGCCAGACGCGGAAATGTCCCTGCCTCTGGATCGACGCTGGACCAAGGGCCGAGTGCTGCGGGCCGTGAAGGCTTATGTGCGTGATGGTTTCTTGCCCGCCGAAGTGCTGGCCCGGGCTGGACGCCGTGAAACCGACGACCGCCTATCCGCGATAAAGGGCGCCGATCCTGACATCACTCTGCAGGCGATCAGAGGTGGTTCCGGAAATCTGAACAGCCGGGATAGGTGGATTTTCCGTGCAACAGCGGCATGATGCTGCGAGCAAGGAGAAGACCATGGCAAGA
>NZ_JBAPKY010000084.1:0-9824 GCF_037083785.1 Roseovarius sp. D22-M7 | reverse complement strand
TCCCATCTCTGCCTCATGATCCGTTTTCAAGCACGGAATCACGGATCCGGCAGCCTGAAAAGGGCCCCAGAGTCAAACCTTTCGCGCGCTGGTATGACAGGTGTCCCAAGGTCTTCCTCTCGGCGATCGCGCTCGCCGCAACTGTCATCTATTGGTTATGAGTCCAGACCCTAACAAAATCGATGAACCCGCTATCGGAACAGATGGGTCTTCCGGTCGCCCAAAGGGCAAAACGCATCAGGACGGCGCAACAGGCTTCACGCGTACCGGGTGCGGGGACGCAAGGACCGTTATAGTGGGGCGATCGTGGCGCGGATTGCCCCCGTATCTCCGCGACAGCCCATCCCGTATGGCAGCGCCGACCACTTTGCGATGATGTCGGGTATGTGTTCTGCGCAGATGAGGCCCTCAGGCGGGTTCGTCCTCACTCACCACCGCAGCGAAGGATTTGAAGAATTTGGCCGCCAGCTTTTTGGCGGTGCTTTGGACCAGGCGGCTGCCCAATTGAGCCAGCTTGCCGCCGATCACGGCCTTTGCCTCGTAGCGCAGGATCGTCGTGTCGGGCCCATCGGCCGTCAGGGTGACATCTGCTCCACCCTTGGCATGCCCTGCGGCCCCACCATTGCCTTGTCCGGTCAATGAAAACGCATCCGGCGCGCCGGCGGTGTCCAGTTGAACATCCCCACTGAACCTGGCTTTCACCGGCCCAACTTTCAGGAGCACTTTTGCCGCCAGTTCAGTATCGGAATGTTTTACGAGTTCTTCGCAACCGGGGATGCATTGCTTGAGGACCTCCGGGTCATTCAGCGCGGCATAGACCTGGTCTTTGGGTGCGTTGATGATGATTTCGTCCGCCAGTTCCATGGGATATCCTTTTCAGCAACAGGGGAATTTGATGGTGGCCAAGTGCGCGGCCTGTTCCGGGGTCAGCGCCAATTTGCGGCGAAAGCGAGGGGTGAGCCGTCGCAGTATCTTCATGCGGTGTCCTCCAGTCTGCGCGCGATCAAGGTCTCATAGGCCTCGGGCGTGTCGATATCCGCGTAAAACCCGCGTGCAGCCAGAGCGTGAAACTGGACATGCTCGGGATGGGCGCGGGTGAATGTCTTGCAACCCGGCGACCGAGGGTCTGCCAGAAGTCGCGCACGCAGGGCGGCAGGAACCACGATCGGGTTTCCGCGACGCTGGTTCATTGCGGGGATGGAGATGCGCTGCCTGTCCGCCGACATATGCGCGCCGAGAAGGCTCCGGATGTCACCCGTTGTCAGCAGCGGTTGGTCGCCCAAGCCAATGAGGACCGCACCGGCGTCGTTTGCGGCGCGCAATCCACACGCGACCGACGTCGCTTGGCCCTTGGCATGATCCCGGTTGAAAACCGTCATTGCCTGGCTGTCTGCCATGGCTGCAGCGACATCGTCAGCCTCATGTCCGGTGACCACCAGAACCGGCCGCGCCGTTGCCGCGCTGTAGACATCCACCATGTGCCGGATCATCGGCACGCCACCAACTGGAAGGAGCAGCTTGTTGCGGCCCCCCATACGTCGCGACAGACCCGCTGCCAGGATGATGGCGGTGACGTCACGCATCGGACTGTTTCAACGCGGCGCGTCTGATCTGCACCAATTGCGCCAGAATCGACAGGGCGATTTCCTCTGGTGTGACCGCCCCCAGATCCAGACCGGCGGGGGCTCTGACGGTGTCGATCGCCGATTGATCAAGCCCGGCTACGGAAAGCTTTGTGGCGAGGGCCGCATATTTCCTGCGACTTCCCACGAACGCCACACAGCGTGCGTCGGCCGTCAGCGCAGCTTTCAGGGCATCAAGGTCGCCCTGACCTTGCGTCGCGACAACGACAAAACACTGTTGGTGTTCTTTGTTTGGGTGCGGCGTTCCCGTGACAGACCAGTGGAACTGGGGCGCAAGCGCGCTGAGGGCCTGCGCCACGGGAGACGCGCCCATGACCACGAGTTGTGGCAAGGGCAGACAGGGTTCGATGAAGATATCGACCGTCCCGCGCGACGGGCAGCCGTTGCGGGCGAATGTCATGCCATCCACTTCGTCCCCCGCGACGACGCCCTTTTCCGCCAGAAGATCCTCGGGCGCGACAGAGACAAGCTGCGGCGTGCCATCGCGCAACGCCTGAAGTGCAGCCCGTTTGACCGCACCACGGGTGCAGCCGCCACCCAGCCAGCCCTGCAGCATCGTCCCATCCGAGCTTAGCAGCGCCTTTGCGCCCGGTTTGGCCGCCGTCGATCCGGCGGTGCGCACGATGGTGGCAAAGGCAAAGGGTTCATCGCGGTCACGCAAGGCCTGCGCGGCTTCGGCCAGATCGCCAGAGAGGATTTCGGCCGGGGTCATAGCGTTGCCAGGTCCTTTTCCAGCGCGGCCAGATCGGCAAGGGTGTTGGCGGGCTTGAAGGCATCGAGATACGGCAGGGCTGCCGCCATGCCTTCGGCCACCGGCGCATAATCCGCCCAGCCTTTCAGCGGGTTGAGCCAGATCACCTTGCAGCCGCGCTTGCGCAGTTTGGCCAACCCGTCTGCGATCAGGTCCGGCGGTGCCGTGTCATAGCCATCCGACAGGATCAGCACGACGCTGCGCCCGTCCACGCACCGCTTGGCATAGGTATCTGCAAAGCGCATCAGGCAAGGGCCGATTTTGGAGCCGCCCCCGAAGCCGTCGGCCATCAGCGACATGCGCCCGATGGCGCGTGTTGCATCCTTGTCGCGCAGAGCTTCGGTGATGCGCACGAGGCGGGTATGGAAAAGATAGGCGTCCGCGGCCGGATCGGCCCGCATGAGACCAGCCAGAAACGCCAGGAATACCCGGGCATAGACCGACATCGAGCCGGAAACATCGCAGAGCGCCACGATCTTGCGCGTCCGGTCCGGGCGCTTCTTGCGCAGAAGGCGCAGGGGTTCCCCGCCTGTGGCGAGGCTCTGGCGAATGGTTTTGCGGAAATGCAGCCGGTCCCCCTTGCGCGCGGCGATCCGGCGGCGGGACCGTGTGTCGCGCAGGGCCGCGCCGATGCGGCGGGCGACCTCCTCGGCCTCGGCAATCTCTTCGGGGCGGACCAGATCGCGAAGATCCTTGCGGGCCAGATTGTGTTGCTTCGTGGCGATCAGCTTGCCGGTGCCATCGCTCTCGGCCTCGCCGCTTTCCGTGTCGGGCGATGTGGCCGCCCCGGAGGCCGCGGCGTCCTCGCCCTTGGCATCGCGCGAGGAATGCACATCGTCACTGGTGGGGCTTTGGGGCGTCGGGATCACCTTCTGTTTTACCCGACCCATGTCCATCCAGTAGCTGTTGAAGAGATCGTCAAACCGCTCTGCCTCGTCCTTGCAGCCGGTGCAGACGGCGCGAAGCGCGCGGCGGCTGTCATCCGGGCGGATGGCATTCACCTCGCACAGAGCGGCCATGGCACCATCTGCCTCGGCCACACCAAGGCGCAGGCCATTCTCGCGCAGATGGGCGATGAACCCGGCCATCCGCGCGGCGGGGCCCGGATCGCGGCTTGCGAATATCGTCACGCGGCTCATGCGGCTTTACCAGCGATGCGTCCGGCCACCTCGGGGGTGATCTGCGCCTGATCGCTTTGCGTCTTGAGCAGGGTTGTCAGGGTCGATTGCAGCACTGCCGGATTTTCGGTCAGATCGGCGATGCCAAGCCCCATGAGCGCCGCCGCGAAATCCAGCATCTCGGCGACGCCGGGGGTTTTCTCGAGATCCTCCGCGCGCAATTTCTGCACGAAGCCCACGATCTGCTCGGCAAGCCGTGCTTCGACGTCGGGACAACGGGCCCTGAGGATGGCCAATTCGGTCGACCGGTCGGGATATTCGACATACGTATAAAGGCATCGGCGGCGCAGGGCGTCGGACAGATCCCGGGTGCCGTTCGATGTCAGGATCACGATGGGCCGGGTGACGGCCTTGATGGTGCCAAGCTCGGGGATTGAGACCTGAAAATCTGAGAGGATTTCAAGCAGGTAGGCTTCGAATTCTTCATCCGCGCGGTCGATCTCATCGATCAACAGGACCGGGGCCTTGTCTTGGGTGATCGCTGCAAGCAAGGGCCGCTCCAGCAGGAAATCGCGCGAAAAGATGCGCTCCTCGACGGCCTTGCCGGTTTCTCCGGCCTCGGAGGCGGCCCGGATGGTCAGCAACTGCCGCTGGTAGTTCCATTCGTAGATCGCCTGGGCCGCGTCCAGCCCTTCGTAGCACTGCAATCGGATCAACCGCGTGTCCTGCAAAGCCGACAAGGTGCGGGCGATCTCTGTCTTGCCAACGCCGGCGGCCCCTTCAAGCAAAAGAGGGCGGCCCAACGACCGTGCAAGCTGAAGTGCCACGGCCAGATCGTCCGATGCGACATAGCCGTGACCGGCCAGCGCGGTTTTCAGATCAGTCCAAGTCATGCGCGTCTCCGTCGGGCGGGGTTAACCCCGCCCTGCCATTGCTTAGTCGTGCAGGCCGAGCTTGTTGGCGGTCTGCCAGATCCGCCAATGGTCATGCGGCATGTTGGTATGCCGGTTGCCAAAGGGGCGGAACGCATCCTGCACCGCGTTTGAGAAACAGGGCACACCGCCCACATGAGGGCTTTCGCCGACGCCCTTGGCGCCGATGGGGTGATGTGGGCTGGGTGTTACTGTGAAGTCCGTCTCGTAGTTGGGCACTTCCCACGCCGTGGGCAGGAAGAAATCCATCAACGTGCCGGTCTTGACGTTGCCCATGTCGTCATAGGCAATTTCCTGCCCAAGGGCGACGGCGAGCGCTTCGGTCAGACCGCCATGCACCTGACCTTCGATGATCATCGGGTTGATCCGCGTGCCGCAGTCGTCAAGCGCATAGAAGCGGCGGATGTCCGGCACGCCGGTGTCCACATCTATGTCCATGACGCAGACATAGGCCCCGAAAGGATAGGTCATGTTGGGCGGATCATAGTAGCTGACCGCCTCAAGCCCCGGCTCCAGCCCCGGAATGGCCTGGTTATAGGCGGCAAAGGCGATCTCTTTCATGGTCTTGAACTTCTCGGGGGCACCTTTGACCGCGAAACGATCCACGTCGAATTCCAAGTCGTTGTCGTGAACCTCCAGCAGGTAGGCCGCGATCATCTGCGCCTTGGCGCGGATCTTCCTCCCGGCCATGGCCGTAGCGGCCCCCGCAACAGGCGTCGAGCGCGAGCCGTAGGTGCCAAGGCCATAGGGTGCCGTGTCGGTGTCGCCTTCCTCGATAGTGATGCTGTCTGCGGGCAGGCCGATTTCACTGGCGAGGATCTGCGCGAAGGTCGTCGCATGCCCCTGCCCCTGAGAGATGGTGCCGAGCCGCGCAATGGCGGAGCCCGTGGGGTGAATGCGAATTTCGCAGCTGTCGAACATGCCGAGCCCGAGGATGTCACAATTCTTGACAGGCCCGGCTCCGACGATCTCGGTGAAGAAGGACAGGCCGATGCCCATCAGAGAGCGCGTCTTGCCCGCCTTGAAATCCTCGACCCTTTGCGCCTGTTCGGCGCGCAGACCTTCGTAGTCGACCGCTTTGAGCGCCTTGTCCCAGGCGGTGTGGTAATCCCCGCTGTCGTATTCCCAGCCAAGGGCCGCGGTATAGGGGAATTGCTCCTTCTTGATGAAATTGATGCGGCGCAGTTCCGCGGCATCCATGTTCAGCTCGATCGCCAACACCTCGATCATGCGCTCGATGAAATAGACGGCCTCGGTCACCCGGAAGGAACAGCGATAGCTGACACCGCCGGGAGCCTTGTTGGTATAGACCCCGTCGACTTCAAGGTACGCGGTCGGGATGTCATAGGACCCGGTGCAGATGTTCATGAACCCGGCCGGGAACTTTGTCGGGTCCGCACAGGCGTCGAACCCGCCGTGATCGGCCGTGACCTGACACTGCAACCCGGTGATCTTGCCTTCCTTGGTGGCCGAAATCTTGCCGGTCATGTGATAATCCCGCGCGAAGGCGGTGGTCATCAGGTTGTCCATCCGGTCTTCGATCCACTTGACCGGCTTGCCCGTGACGATTGAGGCCACGACCGAGCAGACATAGCCTGGGTAGGCCCCGACCTTGTTACCGAACCCGCCACCGATATCGGGCGAGATCACGCGGATGTTATGCTCTTCAATGCCCGAAATCAGCGAGACCACGGTGCGGATCGCGTGCGGGGCCTGGAACGTACCGTAGAGCGTCAGCTTGCCATTGACCTTGTCCATCGACGCGACGCAGCCGCAGGTTTCAAGCGGGCACGGGTGGGTGCGGTGATAATACATGGACTCGGTCGCCACGACCTCGGCGTTGGCGATGACCTCTGCGGTCGGGTCCTTGTCGCCCGCTTCCCATGTGAAGATGTGGTTGGGATGTTTTCGCGGCCCGTGGGCACCTGCCGGAATGGAGCCGTCCTCGGCCACAAGATCCTCGCGTAGAACGACGTCCGATTTCAGGGATTCGAACGGATCGACGATGACGGGAAGTTCTTCGTACTCCACTTCGACCAGTTCGATCCCGTCGGCCGCCGCGTAGCGATCTTCGGCCACCACAAAGGCCACTTCCTGGCCCTGAAACAGCACCTTTCCATCGGCCAGCACCATCTGCTTGTCGCCCGCGAGGGTCGGCATCCAGTGCAGGCCAAGGGGGCGCAGGTCGTCCGCGGTCAGGACCGCCAGAACACCCGGCACGTCCAGCGCGGCTGAGGCGTCGATGCTCTTGATCCGCGCATGGGCATAGGGCGAGCGGACGAAATCGCCGAACAGCATCCCGTCCAGCTTGATATCGTCGACATAGTTGCCCTTGCCTTGGGTAAAGCGGGCATCCTCGACCCGCTTGCGCGAGCAGCCAAGGCCCTTGAGGTTATCGACGCGTTCTTCGCGCGTGACATCGTCCTTCATTCCGCGGCCTCCTTGGCTGCATTCATCTCGGCCGCGGCCGCCTGAATGGATTTAACGATGTTCTGGTAGCCCGTGCAGCGGCATAGGTTGCCCGCCATGCCGAAGCGGATTTCCTCTTCCGTCGGGTTGGGGTTCTCCTCAAGCAGCTTGGTGGCGCGGGTGATCATGCCGGGCGTGCAATAGCCGCACTGAAGACCGTGATGTTCCTTGAACGCCGTCTGCAACGGATGCAGGTCGTCCGGGCCGCCGATGCCTTCGATCGTCGTGATATCCGCGCCATCCGCTTGCGCCACGAACATCGTACAGGCCTTGACCGACTTACCGTCGATGGTGACGGTGCAGGCCCCGCAATGCGAGGTTTCGCATCCGATATGCGGGCCTGTGATATTGAGCCGCTCGCGCAGCGTGTAGATCAGCAGCTCACGCGGCTCGGCGAGGAACTCCTCGTTTTTTCCGTTCACGTTCAGCTTGATGTGCATCTTTTTCGACATGATGGTTCTCCCTTACGCCCGCGACCATGCGCGTTCGATCGCGCGGCGCAGGATCACGCCAGCAACGTGGTTCTTGAACGCGACCGGGCCGCGATTGTCTTCGGTGGGGTCGATATCGCTCAGCATCGCGGTAACGGCGGCTGTCAAAGCCGCGTCATCCACGGCTGTCCCGACCAGCGCAGCACCGGCTGCGTCCGAGAATATCGGCGTATCGCTCAGGTTGGTCATCGCGATGGCGGCGCTGGTGCAGATGCCACCGTCCTTGACGATCTGCACGGCGGCGGCGGCGGTCGCATAATCGCCGATCTTGCGCTTTTGCTTTTCATAAGCATAGCCGCCCGAGGGCCGTGGGATGGTGACGCAGGTCAGCACCTCGTCATCTTCGCGCGCGGTCATGTAGGCCGCCTCGTAGAACTCCCGTGCCGGGATCTCGCGCGCGCCCTCCGGCCCGACGACCGTGAAGCTTACATCCAGACATTGCATGAGCCCCGGCATGTCGTTGCCCGGATCGCCATTGGCGACATTGCCTCCGACGGTCCCCATGTAGCGCACCTGCGGATCGGCGATCTGCAAGGCCGCTTCGCGCAGGATGGGAGCCGCGCCGGCGAGATCCGCATGGTCGATCAGATCTGACTGCGTGACCAGCGCACCGATCCGGATGCTGTCGCTGCCAATCTCAATATCGGACATGCCGCCGACGTCCTGCAGGTCGATGAGGTGAAGCACGTCGGCCATGCGCAGCTTCATCATCGGGATCAGGCTGTGACCGCCTGCCATGACACGGGCGTCGTCGCCGTGCTTCTCAAGCAAGGACAGGACACCGTCCATATCCTTGGGCCGATAGTAATCGAATGCCGCAGGAATCATCGGCTTTCTCCTCCCTCAAAGCGAATGTTCTGGCTGACCGGGACGGTGCGTGCGCCCGCCTGCCGCAGCACTAAGAAATCAATGAAACGCAGGTATTTTGCACGAAATGCGCGCTATGGTGCACGAATTGCGCCGACCTGCGATGCAAGGGCGGCCTGAATCGCTTTCAGCTTGGACCGGCTCACGGGGGCGGGTGGCAGATCGACTCCGTCGAACAGACAGCGCCCCTTGTCCTTGTCCCGCTCGAACCGGGAAACGCGCCCGGGATTGACGAGGTAACTGCGATGGGTCTGCAAGAACCCGGCGGGCAAGAGGCGCTTCGAGGCCGCGGTGATGGGCCAGGCGCAGAAAAGTCGCGCGTTTTCGGTATAAACCTGCGTGTAGTGCCCATCGGCGCGGACGAACAAGACGTCCCGTGACGGAACAAAGACTTTCCTGCCGTCACTTTCACACGGGACGTGCAAGTCGGCCTTGACATGCGGCACAGGCCCAGCCGGTGGCGCCTCGCCGGCGACCTTCTCGCCTGGTGCCACGAGATAGGTCACGCTGACCCACAGGCAGGCCCCGAAAATCACGAAACTGAAAAACACCACGCCAAGCGCGAGTGTCTGGTTGCTCATGGACGGCCCGAACTCCGCGCGCGTGGGTCCTGCCACGAAATTGGTTCCTGCGATCGCCAGAAAATGCACCGAGCACACCGCAATCGCAAAGCAGACCGTCCCGATCAGGATATTACGGTTCGAGCGACGGCCGTAAGCGATCCAGAATGCCAGCACGCACAAGCCGATGGCGACAACGGAAGAGAATGCAACACCCTTTGTTGTATAAACCGCCCGGCAAAGCTCGAGCCCGGCCATCCCGATGTAATGCATGACCAGTATGCCCACGCCCACGATCCCGCCCGCAAGCGAAATGACAAGCGGTGTGCGGTCGGCGAAATGCAGTAGGAGCAGCGCCGCACCAACCAGCAAGATCGCCGAGAGCGCCGAAATGAGCGTGATCGCCGCGTCGTAGTAGAACGGAATCGGCAGCTTCAATCCAAGCATGGCCACGAAGTGCATGGCCCAGATCCCGCCCCCCAAAGCGACCGCGGCCAGCGCGATGGATGCTTTTCTTTGAAAGACCGGTTTTTTGGACAGATCACGGGTCAACGACAACCCGGTAAACCCGGCAACAAGCGCAACGACGCACGACATTGCGATCAGGAAGCTGCTGTGGGTGACGCTCAGGAATTCCATCCCTTCGAAGCATGCCCAAGCTTTGACCGTTTTGCAAACCTCTCCGATAGCTCAGAGTTCCGGTTTGGTCACAAGCCGAGCGAGCGAGAGCGCCAATCCTGAAAGACCTCGGGCGAGATAGCGAAAACGTGAGGGTGGTTAAAACTGGGCGCCATCCAACAAGAGCGATATTTGTATGCAACGCCGTATCATGCATTTTGCGTGGATTGTGTTCTTTAATCTGTCAATGCGCTTTTCCAATTGCTGTCGATGTCTCAGGGTCCGATTCAAAATGGGTTGAATGATTTCAGTGCCTTGCGAGGCGGCGGGTCATACGTCTGATATGGGCGATGAGGACCCAAGCCTCTGCGCTCT
>NZ_JBAPKY010000083.1:0-10604 GCF_037083785.1 Roseovarius sp. D22-M7 | reverse complement strand
ACGGCGGTGATGCGCAAGCTAATCGTCCTCGCAAACGCCCTGATCCGCGACAACCGGAAATGGACCGAAATCCACCCTTGATCAAAACGGATACTACAGATTTGGTTGCAAAGGCTCATCGACATGGCAGGCAAGGTCGCGAACATGGTGAACCGCAGCGGGCGTTACCATGCCCGGCTGGTGGTGCCGAAAGACCTGCGCAGGATCGTCGACAAGACGGAGCTGCGCAGACCGTTGGATGGCGACTACAGACAGGCGGCGCTCAAGTTGCTACCCGATGCCGTGGCACAGCTTCAACACAAGATCGCCCTTGCCGCGTAAAAGGCCGGGGGCAGGGCGCGCCCAGCCTCGTCCCATGCACTATCCTCCGGCACCTGATCAGATCGCCATGAGCCCTTACACGCACCGGTTGGCCTTCGATGACGTGCTGCGCAATGCCCCGCGATGGCCGTCAGTGGGCATTGATGATTTTCCGGTGCAGCAACTGCGCGAGGCGATTGCTGGCAAGGCGGATAATGCCGTGCTGGCCGAATTGGTAGGTCACCAGATCGAGCGTTTCTGCGCCGCGCGCAATCTTGACGCAGCACCCGGCAGCGACGAATGGCGCGTGATTGCCCGTGCCCTTTGCAGTGCAGCTCCGAAGGCGCTGGAACGGTTGGCAGAGCGCGACGAGGGCGATTTCAGCGGCATACCTAGCGCGCCGATCATCAAGAACGCTCAGCCCGCGACAACGCCGCTGCGCCGGTCAGCCTTTCGAAGCCCTGGCGCGAGTATGTCGAAACTCGGACGAAGGCGGGTTTCATGCGAAGCAGAACAACACGCGAAGATCCGGTCATAGCGAATCTGTGAACCCCGGAGACAGAATGGACAGCGGACTCGGTTGGATGATCTGAGCGTCGCGGAGCAAAATTCCGCGGTCTGACACCCGAGGCGAACGAGCCGAGGGTGGGGAGATGTATTCTGTGGAACTGTACAACCGGGTATGCCGGGCGTGCCATGTCGAGGGGATGAGCAAGAGCGAGGCGGCGCGGGTGTTCGGGATCGACCGGAAGACGGTCGCGAAGATCCTGAAGCACTCGGTGCCCCCGGGCTGTCGGCGAATGAGGCCGCCGGTGCGGCCGAAGCTCGATCCCTTCGTTCGGACCATCGACCAGATCCCGGAGGACGACAAAGACCGGCTGAAGACGCAGCGGCACACGGCGAAGCGGATCCACGAGAGGCTGCGCGACGAGCACGGGGTCACCGGCGGCATCACCATCGTGACCGGCTACGTGCGGGAGAGGAAACGCCGGCGCCGCGAGGGGTTCCGGGCCGCTGTCGCACCCGCCGGGTCACGCCCGGGTGGATTTCGGCGAGGCACCTGGCGTGATCACTCGCCCTTCTGCTCGAACCAATGGCGCAAAATGGCTCGGCGTCGAATGCAAGCTGCACTATGTCGCGATGATCGCCATTGGGAGCGCCATTGGTCCGGGCGACAATGGCGACGCCGCATTCGGACGCGGTTTTCATCAAGGCCTGTGGGTGCCGGAATTTCCTCGGACCTGCGCCCCGGTTCGACAGCGTCGATGACCTGAATGACTGGCTGGAGCAACAATGACATGCAGGCCGAGGTTCTCCTGAGCCATTGCCTGAAGGCCCTGAAATCGAACGACGTCAATGACGACCACCCCGGGAATAATGAACGGGTATTCATGCTGTCCATCATCCGCGACATGGCCCCGCGCGACGCGGTCGAGCGCATGCTGGCGGAGCAGATGGCTGCAACGCATGTTGCGACAACCCGGTCATCCAGATGGCTAGCCCATGCCGATACCATTCCGCAAGTGCAGGCGCATTATACCGGCTTTAACAAGCTCGCCCGGACATTCGCCGTGCAGGTCGAGGCCCAACGAAAGCACCGCACGGGTGGCAAGCGGACGGTGGTGGTGAAGCGTATGGACGTCTCAGACGGCGGGCAAGCTATCGTCGGCAACGTGCAGCACGGGGGTAGGGCCAGCGATGAAGGATGAAGACACCCCCATGAGCAAGGCCCACGCGGCCCCCAGATGCGGCAGTGTCCCAACGATTGGTGTATGAGGCCGCGCGCGGAGCCCCCGGCGTAGCGCAGCGCGCGGCCGGTGGTGACTCCGGTCGCCACCGTCGATCTTCGGCAAAGGGTCGGGTTGCGACACTCGAAACCAAGGATTNGCCGGTGGTGACTCCGGTCGCCACCGTCGATCTTCGGCAAAGGGTCGGGTTGCGACACTCGAAACCAAGGATTGAGATGACGATGACCGATGAGAGAATGGCACGGCTCGAGCTGGTTGAACAGCAGGCCGATGGCGATCTGGTGCGCGCGATGCTGGCCCTCGCGGCCGGCCGGATCATGGAAGCCGAGGTGGAGACGAAGCCGGGCGCGGCTAAGGGTGCGCGTTCGCCCCTGCGGGACGTTCAGCGTGTGTGTCGTCATTTTGGTACTCACGGCTTGGCTTTAGAAAACTTTCAAGGAACTGTCACTCGACCGTCATGATGTGAGTGGACTTCAGTCTGCGGGGGCGTGCAGTGGGTAGGCTGTATCCGGTTTCATGTCGTTGTATTTGATGTGCCCAGTCGGTCTGTTGCCCCTTATCGCTAATGCAAGGTGCAGGAGATCACGATGGGACTATTTTCATTTTTTGACAGGTTGGGTTTTTTTCCGAAGGAGTTGGATTTCGGCCCGTCACTCGCGGCTCTGTACGAGACGGGGCAGGAAGGCGGCTCCGAAGTTGTTCAGGCGCAGGACGGGCTGCTTTACGTGACAAACGGAGAAGAGGACAAGATTGACGTCATTGACGCCGCCACGGGCGCGCTTGTCGAGGATGTCGATTTGAGCGGGTTGCCCGGGTATGAGGGCGTACAGTCCGTGGCGGTCAAGAACGACCTGATCGCTGCCGCCGTTTCGACGACCTTCGACTTCCAGCAGAGCAACGATGTCGAGGGCTGGGTGGTCTTTTATGACGTGAACGAGCTTACCGCGCCGCCGACTGCAGTTCCGGTCGGCAACCTGCCTGACATGGTGACCTTCTCGCAGGACGGGAAATACGCGTTCAGCGCCAATGAAGGGGAGGCGGGAGAGCCAGGCGAGCCGAATGAGGGGACAAATCCGGCCGGCTCCATATCCGTGATCGACCTGTCCGATTTCAGCGTCACGACCGTTGGCTTCGAGGGGGTCGAGATACCCGACGGGGTGCGGATCTTTCCGGGCATCAGCCCGCTTGTCGACCTGGAGCCGGAATACATCGCCGAGGCAGGCGGCAAGCTCTTCGTCACGCTGCAAGAGGCCGCTGCGGTCGGCGTTTTCGATATCGAGAGTAAGTCCTGGGACAAGATCATTCCCCTTGGCACACAGGATCACTCGGTCATTCCGCTCGATGCAAATGACGATGGGCTGATCGATATCCGCACCTATGAAAATCTCGTCGGGATGCGAATGCCGGACGCGATTGCGGCCACAGAGATTGACCGGGAGACCTACTTTCTGACCGCGAACGAAGGTGATGATCGCGGTGACTGGGACGAGGTCGAACTTGGGCCGATCGGCGATGCGGCGCGGATTGGCGATATCCGTGAGGGCGAGGTCGCATACACCAACCCCGAGACGGGAGACACTGTCAGCGTGAGCTTTACAGCAGAGCTCGAGGCGTATCTGGACAGCCTGCCGGGTGACGGGCTGGATCGCCTGAACATCTCTATATTTGATGGCGTGAACGATGACGGTGAAATCGAGACCATGCATGCGTATGGCTCGCGGTCCTTCACGATCTTCGATCTGGACGGCAATGTTGTTTTCGACAGCGGCGCGCAATTCGAGCAGCTTCTGTCGGTCTTCGCGCCCGAGCGGTTCAACAATGACGATGGTGAGATCATCAGCCCGAACCCGGACGGCGAAGTGGACAACCGCTCCGACGCAAAGGGCCCGGAGCCGGAAGCCATCGAGATCGGTCAGATCGGCGACACGACGCTTGCCTTCATCGGCCTCGAGCGCACGGGCGAGGTGATGATCTATGACATCTCCGATCCCGACGACGCGAAGTTCCTCGATTTCATCGACGGGCGCGCGACAGGCAATGTCAGCCCGGAGATTATCGAGTTCATCGCCCCCGAGGACAGTGCCACCGGCGAAGCGCAGATCGCAGTCGCCTACGAGGTATCCGGCTCGACAGCTGTCTTCGACCTGCCCTTCGGCGAGAAGATCAAGGGCGGTTTCCGCGATGACGTGCTTACCGGCAGCATTGGCAGCGACAAGATATTCGGGCGAGCAGGTGATGACGAAATCGATGCAGGCGGCCATGACGACATCGTCCGCGGTGGTCTGGGCGACGATGTGATCGACGGCGGCTTTGGCAACGATATCCTGACCGGTGGTTTCGGCGCGGACGTTTTCGAGTTCAACTTCTTCTCCGGCAACGATGTCATCAAGGACTTCCGGCGCGACGATGTGATCGACATGACCGCGGCGGGCCTGAGCTTCGACGATCTAACTATCACGAAGACCGGCAGGAAAGAGTTCTTGATCGATTATGGCGACTTTGGCGACAGCATCGAAGTGAACCTGAAGGGATTTGGAAACACATCGCTGACGGAAGGTGATTTCCTGTTCTAAATGTTTCGAGACAACGATGGGTGAAGGCGGTGGGACAAGCATCCCACCGCTTCTTATTGCGCGGCGAAGGCGACTTCTCCGCAGTTTAAGCGATCAATCGTTTGCCTTACAATTCTGACCGATCCACGCAGCGCGGCAAGAGGCGGTTAGGGCTCGAACCAAACCTGCGGCAGCGCGGCATGGTATGATGGGGCGCCGACACGGCGTCGGCGATGAGGTGGCGTGCGGCGGAACGGAGGAAAACGTCATGCCAGCTGCCAATCTTCCCGCCATTCGTGCTTGCCGCCCAGTCTGGAACAGGGGCCGTATCATCGGCCAGAAGCGACCGCTCATGCCTAGGGTCTGGACTCATAACCAATAGATGACAGTCGCGGCGAGCGCGATCGCCGAGAGGAAGACCTTGGGGCACCTGTCATACCGAGTTGCGACACGCCGCCAGTCCTTGAGCCTGCCGAACATGATCTCGATCCGGTGGCGCCGCTTGTAGCGACGCTTGTCGTGTTTCACGGTGGTCTTCCGCTGGTTGCGGCCCGGGATGCAGGCGCGTATCCCTTTGTCTTCCAACCCTTCTCTGAACCAATCGGCGTCATAGCCGCGGTCCCCAAGCAGCCAGTCGACATCCGGCAGACTGCCCAGCATGGCTTGCGCTCCGATGTAGTCGCTGACATGTCCGGCGGTAACGAAAAGGCTGATCGGCCGTCCCTGGCTGTCGCAAATGGCATGCAGCCTGGTGTTCATGCCGCCCTTGGTGCGACCGATCAGGCGCCCGCGCCCCCCGTTTTCACGCCCATGCTGGTCGCCGTGCGGTGTGCCTCGAGATAGGTCGCGTCGATCAGGACGGTCTTCTTTTCGCGGTGCTCTGCGGCCAGGCCGGCCATGATCCGGGCGAAGACGCCCTTGTCACTCCATCGCTTCCATCGATTGTAGAGCGTCTTGTGCGGACCGTATGCCGCAGGCGCATCGCGCCAGCGTAAACCATTGCGGTTGATGAAGATAATGCCGCTCAGCACCCTGCGGTCATCGACCCTCGGCTTGCCGTGGGACTTTGGAAAATAGGGCTCCAAACGCGCCAACTGCGCGTCACTCAGCCAGAAGAGATCAGACATGTCACCGCTCCGTTTTCGGTGCCGTGAATCACGCTGCCCATCTGAAATCAATGGGTCCAGAGCCTAAGCACGTCTGGGCGATCCGTGTGCGTCTCGAGATGGCAGGGCGCATCCGCGATCTTGCGCTTTTCAACCTCGCCATCGACAGCACGCTCCGCGGCTGTGGTCTCGTCAAGCTGAACGTCTCGGACATCTACGCCGCTGGCGAGGTCAAGGAACGGAGGTCGATCACTCAGAGCAAGACTCGCCAATCCGTTCGCTTCGAGATCGCAGAGGGAACGCGGAGATCGCTGGTTGCCTGGCTCGACGATCCGATGATGGTCGGGTCAGAGCACCTCTGGCCCGGGCGTTTCCATGAACGGCGCCACATCTCGATGCGGCAATATGCCCGCTTGGTCAGGGAATGGGTGACCTCAATCGGCCTCGAGCCGAGCTCGTACGGCACGCATTCGATGCGCCGCACCAAAGTCGCCCAGATTTATCGCAAGACCGGGAATCTCCGGGCCGTGCAATTGTTACTGGGTCATACGAAGATGGACAACACTGTCCGTTATCTCCGTGTCGAATTGGAAGACGCACTGGCGATATCCGAGGCGGTGGAGATCTGACCGGCAGGGCCGTCCTGCGCGGACGGCCCTCAGCTGCTTTTTGATCCTGGCGCGCTCCGCCGCAGCGCAACCCATCAAAGCCGATATTCGCGGCGACTACGATGCGGGCGCCTTCGAAGGACGAAAGGAAGGGACTCTCCTTCTGCAGAGGGCGATCAACGTCGGCCAAGATAAGCGTTGATCATACCGCCAAGTATGGTCGGCATCGAACAGATCCTGTGACATGAAGCCCGCCGTGTGCCAGGCCTGTCGGCTCATTGCGAGAAACTGTGTTAATCTCCCACAAAGAACCTCGCGGCGCCGAACAGAAGTCGGTTCGCGCCAGAACGGAAGGTGGGAGTCGTGGGAGATACAAAAGCCTTTGCGGAGTTGGAAAAGCGGGAATGGTCGGAACCCGGGGTCGCCCGTGCCTATGCGAGCGAGTTCTCGAAAGCCTCTGACATGGTCGTTCCGCACCTCGTCGCCGCCGTGAATGCGGGACCGGACACGGATGCGCTCGATCTCTGCTGCGGGCACGGGAACGTCTCGGCGGCCCTTGTCGCGGCCGGAGCGCGGGTGACCGGCCTCGATTTCTCCGCTGCCATGCTCGAGCTTGCAAGGGCTGCGGTGCCCGGGTTGCAGTTCGTCCATGGCGACGCGATGAGGCTTTCGTTCCCGGATGCCAGCTTTGATGCGGTGACGATCGGCTTCGGTATGCCGCACGTTCCCCAACCGCGCCGCGTCATTGCACAGGCGCGCCGGGTCCTGCGACCGGGTGGGCGGATCGCCTTTTCGACCTGGTGCGGTCCCGAGGTGGACGGCGCCTTCGGCTACGTCTTCGGGGCGATCGGGACCCCTTGGATCGCCGGATATCACCTTGCCTCCCGGGCCCGGAGCCAACGACTACGCAGACCCGGACATCGCCTATCCGGTGCTTCGATCTGCGGGCTTCGGGGCGCTCCGCTGCGAGGTCGTCGCCTCCCATTGGCAGGTGGACGATCCGGGTCTTGCCTTCGACTTTTTCCGCGACGGAACGGCCCGGGGCGGTGCCCTTCTACGGCCTCAACCCGAGGAGAACGGGCGCGCCATCCGGGCCGCGGTAGTGGACAGAGTGCTTGAAAACCATGGTGAAGGGCCGGAATGGACCGTTCCGATGCCGGCCGTCGTGATTTCCGTCCGGGCCGTCTGAGCCGGAAAAATCACAGGAGAAGACAGATGCGCATGGCTCCCGACCTTCGCCGCGTCCTCGGGATCGAGATCCCCATCCTGTCGTCGCCTCTTGGCGGTGCGTCCGGGCCTGAACTCGTGGCTGCCGTTTCCAATGCGGGAGGCTACGGCGTCATTCCGCTCTGGGGCGATCCGGCAGACAAAGTCCGCGATGGCATCCGTCGCACGAGGGAACTGACCAACCGCAACTTCGCGGTCAACCTCAACATGTCACTGGATTACAGAGAGGCCTTACAGACATGCATCGAGGAACGGGTCCATGCAGTTTCCTTCTTCTGGGGGCACGACGCAGGCGCCATTGCTACGGCAAAGGAAGCCGATCTGGTGGTCCTGTCCAGCGTCGGAAGCGCAGCCGAGGCACGCATGGCGCAGGAGGCGGGCGCCGATATCATCGTGGCGCAGGGCTACGAGGCCGGGGGTCATGTCTGGGGACAGGTTTCGACGATGGCGCTGATACCGGCAGTGTCGGATGCGGTCGACGTGCCCATCCTGGCCGCCGGTGGCATTGCCGACGGCCGAGGCATGGCCGCAGCCATGATGCTGGGCGCGGCGGGCGTCTGGGTTGGCACGCGTTTCCTGGCAAGCCATGAGGCCGAGATGCACGAAACCTTCAGGGCCAGGGTGATCGCCGCCACCGAGACCGACACCGAATGGCACGCCGAACTTTACGATGGCCACTGGCCCAAAGCGCCGCACCGGACGTTGAAGAACCCCACCTCTGAGGCGTGGCGCGACGCGGGACGCCCGCCACCGGGCGACCGGCCGGGCGAAAACGAAGTCATCGGAACGAGGCCGGGCGGCGCCGAAATCCTGCGCTACGAATGCTAAACGCCTCGGCCGGGGATAGAAGGCCGGGTCGACGAAATGTCGATGTGGTGCGGGCAGGGTGTCGGCTCGGTTCGGCGCATCATGCCCGCGGCGAAGATCGTCGCCGAAATATGGGATGACGCGCGGCGGTGCATTTCGGTGCGAAGCCCATCATTCGAATGACGGACCCGGGACAGGTATCGACCATAGCGTCAACTTCGGCCCTCAACCGCCGTTCGAGTGACCCTGATCACGCTGCGCTGCAGCCCGTCGTTGCAGCCAATCGTTGCACGCGCAGAACCTCCGAAGCGGCGAAGTCACCCGGTGCAGACTGCGGGGTCGCTCTCGCCTTAGAGAAAAGCGAGCTATATTAAGCCAAATGCAGAAATCAAGGACCATTCATTCACATGCGCGAGTTCTATTCGGACACCCAGACCAAACCGACGCGCCCGATGCGCGAAGCGGCGCTTGACGCGCCTTTAGGCGATGAACGGCACGACGCGGACCCGCCGACAGTTAAGCTTTGTGAACGCGTGGCTGGCATGCTTGGCATGGAAGCGGCGGTTTTCCTGCCTTCGGGCACCATGTGCAACGAGATTGCGATCGCCGTGCATACGCGACCAGGCGACGAGGTTATCTGCACTCGAGAAAGCCACATCATTTTCGCGGAGAGCGGGGGGCCCGCAGCCCTCTCGGGCGTCATGATGTGTCCCGTGGACGGTGCGCGCGGCATGTTGACGCCCAAAGACTTGTCGAACCACATTCGTCCGCCTTCGACACATGCGCCCCGAAGCCGCCTTCTTGTCGCAGAGCAAACCGCAAATCTCGCAGGCGGCGCGGTTTGGCCACTGAGCCAGATTAATGACGTGGTCAAAGTGGCAAAGACCGCGGGTCTTGCAACGCATTTGGACGGCGCGCGCATTCTGAATGCCCAAGTCGCCACGGGCATTGCGGCCGCTGATTACGCCAGAGGCTTCGACAGCGCATGGATCGCGTTCACCAAGGGCTTGGGATGCCCTGTGGGAGCCGTCCTCGCTGGCAGCAAGAACTTCATCAAGGAGGCGTGGCTTCTAAAGCGACGCTGGGGTGGAGCCATGCGTCAGACCGGCGTGTTGACGTCAATGTGTCTTTACGCGCTCGACCACCATGTGGAGCGCTTGGCCGAAGACCATGCGTTGGCCCGGAGGATTGGCGCGCAGCTGTCGGAGTTGCCGACGATTTCCGAGGTGCTACCGGTTGAAACCAATATCGTCATCGCGACCCTTGCCGAAACGGCTCCGGACGCCGTCGAGACGGCTAAATATCTGCGTGCGAAAGGTGTGACAGTGACGGTCGTCGCCAAACGGAAAATCCGGATCGTGACGCATCTTGATGTTGGAACAGACGATGCCCGTGCGCTTCTCGACGCCTTCGAGACCCTGGCTTAGGCTCACCGGTGCAGAAGGTCATCGAGTTGATGTCAAAGCCGGGAGGAAGCGCCTGACCGACGTTATCAAGAGCGGATCGAAACGCAGACCGTCCTTCCAGAATGTCGTCCTGGCCGGGAAGCACGAAGATCATGTCCTCAGCTTAGTCGCTCGCGAGCTTGTCCAGCTCGCCGGAAGCAAGTGCAGCCCAACCGCTACGAACGATCTCGGTTTGCGCAGTCTCTGTCATGATTTTCTCCACCCAGAGAATCTTAATAACATGATGTTGGGTCGCGTTCCACGGTGGACTGGTGGCTTTGCCAGAAACGATGGGCGTCGCCTGCGAGCAAAGATCCAACAGTGGTTTGTGGAGCCGCACAGGTTGGTTTCGCGGGATGCCGGGAATGTGCCGAGGCTGTGTAAAAACACCAAGATGTGGTAGGCTTCCTGCGATAGCGGGGGCATTCTATGTCGGGTTTCATTGAAGGGGTGGATCGGGATCAGGTCATGCTGTTTCCGGACCGTGTGGAAGACTGGATCGACGAGCACAGTCTTGTCAGGGTTGTTGATCTGTTCGTGGACGAGCTTGATCTGGCTGATCTTGGTTTCGCACGTGCGTCGCATGCGCGGACGGGACGGCCGGGATATCACCCGTCAGTCCTTCTGAAGCTTTTCATTTACGGGTATCTGAACCGCGTCCCGTCCAGCCGCGCGCTGGAACGGGAGGCCGGGCGCAACGTCGAGGTAATGTGGTTGATGGGCCGGCTGATCCCGGACCACAAGACGATTGCCGATTTCCGGCGCGACAACGGTGCCGCGATCCGCAAGACCTGCGCCGGTTTTGTTCAGA
>NZ_JBAPKY010000082.1:0-11055 GCF_037083785.1 Roseovarius sp. D22-M7 | reverse complement strand
ACCGTCATTTGGCGAGGCTTAGCCCGCCTCGCCGACCTCGTCGAAGGAGCATGTCTCGCAAACCCGCCCCCGGACACTTGTGGGTAACTGCAAGCGCCAGACGCCGCTTACACATTACCCAGCGTTTCTCGTGATAATTTTGGGCTAAAAGAAAAGCGCGCTCAAGATATGGGCCACCGCGCAAAGGAGTTCCTGACCTTCCTCCACCGTATCGACCGGGCAGTGAAGAAACCCCGAAACATCCACATCGTGCTTGACAACTACGCGACCCACAAGACGCCCGACGTGATGGCCTGGCTGGAGAAACATCTGCGCTTCAAGCTGCATTTCACGCCCACCAGCGCGTCCTGGATGAACCTGGTCGAGCGCTTTTTTGCCGAGATCACCGCAAAGCGAATCCGACGTGGCAGCTACTCCAGCGTCGACGACCTGGAGGGCGCGAACTACGACTACCTCATGGAGCGAAATGTAAAGCCGAAGCCCTTCGTCTGGAGCAAGACCGCCGGAGACATCATCAAACGCGAACGCCGCGCGCTTGATGCCCTCGATGAAATCAGGGGAAATCGGTAGCAAGTGTCAGACTCGGAACACCTAGGCTCCGTCTAGATTCACCCTTTTTTAACCATTGGTAAAGTACATATTAACGGTTCACTATTGTGTGAAGCCAAGCGCAGTTTACGGCTTGGGGGTCTTTATCATGGAAGCAGTTACAGCTGGAACGGTAGTTTGGAGATACGATCCAATGTTCGATATTGAACTATCTGCGAGCACTGTCGAAAGCTTTCCAAGTGATGTGGCTGGGGTAGTATACCACCATGCCGAATACTTGCCAGATCATCAGATTTTTCGTCTCGGAAACGATGCAGATATTTTCATGAACCATAGCGATGGCCCCACGCTGATCGACTTGGGTGTGAGATGATCGCTTCGAAAGACCTCAAGGTGGGCGACGAGCTTACGTGTGACTATCAAAAAGTATGTGTCGTTAGCTTTCTCTCTGAATTTAGAAAACTTTGTGCCGCTAAATGACAAACAGTTCATTACCTCATCAGATTACTTTTCTTATCCTGGCTTCGTTCATCGCAGTGCAGGTAATCCTATGGACGTCCCTCATCTCAGTGCGTAGCACAATGAATGTGGAGGCGGCAAAGGAGTCAAAGGATCGTATAAATGGACGGTTGAAGACGCTTCAAGAGCAGGTTTCCCTCATCGCGAGCGACTATCACAACTGGACTGATATATTTATCGACGCTCATAATCTAGATTATGAAAGTTTGGCCTCAAACTATGGGATAACTGCGGAACGTGGTGATATTTTCCAGTACGCAGAGTTGTTCGACGGGCCTTTTCCAAAGCCCATCAGCTGGCGGAAGGAACGAGGACTCATTCCACAAGAAGGCTTTCTTGACGACTTTACCAGGGCGACACTGCGCGATCAAGTGCGGCGCCTTGATGCTCGGGAACGTGAAACATTCGACTACTTTTCCATGCGCGAGGGCCGGCTGGTCATCTTCAGTAGTTCCAAACTGCTTCCTGAAAGCAGCGAGTTGCTGACGGATTTAGACCTCGCAGAGCAACCGGTTGCCGTGATTGGAAAGAGTTTTCCAGCAGAACGCCTTACCAGCATCAGTGCTGAATTCGCGATAAGAAACCTAATGGTTGTAGATGATCCGCAGAATGCTCAGGCCGTCAGTGTGCCGATCACTGGCGTCGTAGGTCAGCCAGTCGCCTGGCTTGAATGGCTGCCACCAAAACCTGGGACAGTACTATTTCAAAAGATGGCTCCGATCATGACCCTCGTCAGCCTGGTTTTTGCAGTGCTGTTTTGGGGCGGAGCAAAGCTTCTACGTGATAGAGCGACCAAGCTCGTTGCTAAAGAGGCGGTTTCCTCAGAGCAGGCTCGCACCGATACGCTGACTGCACTTCCAAATCGATTTGCACTTTTTGAGCATTTTAAGGCTATCAGTGCAGACGGTACGCTTGATTGCGGGGTCATTATTATGGACCTCGACGCGTTTAAGAACGTGAATGATACGATAGGTCATATTGGAGGTGACGTGTATCTGACGACATTGGCCTCGAGGCTTGCCTCGCTTTCGGATGATAACACGTTTGTTGGGCGACTTGGCGGTGATGAATTTGTGATTGTCATCAGATCAGCCAATGATATCAGAACAATCATCAATCAGAAATGTATAGACCTAGAGAAGATCTCAAGTGAACAGATCACATGTAAGGATATGCATTTCGATGTCTTGTCCTCGAAGGGTATGGCGGTGATGGACTCTCGTGAGTTCTGTAAAGACGATTTGTTACGACGCGCTGATTTCGCCTTATACGTTGCAAAAAAACACGGTACTCAAAAGGTTGTGAGTTATGATGCTTCTATGGAACGTGAGGATCAAGAAAATCAAATAATTGAAAATCGGCTTCGCCTTGCACTTGTGGAAAACAGCGAGTTTTCGATTGCATATCAACCTATTGTCACATTGAATGATGTATGCGAAATCAAGCGGTGCGAAGCACTGGCACGCTGGTACTGCAAAGATCTGGGTCAGGTTCCACCAGATAAATTCATCTACGTCGCTGAGACGAGCGGACTTATCATTCAGCTAGGTTGGTTGCTATTGGATATTATTTGCCGTGATTTAAAAGGTGTTGAGAACTGCAGGTGTGGCGTGAATATCTCTCCAGTTCAACTTATGATGCCAGGCTTTGCTGATCTGTTTGCGGAACGCGTTGAAAGAAATGGTGTTCGGCCGGAACAAATTGAAGTTGAAGTGACCGAGCAAATTGTAATCCGTGATGAGATTAAAATTCTACACGAACTGACGAGTCTCCGTAATCGTGGATTTACTTTGGCTTTGGATGATTTTGGAACCGGATACGCATCTGTGAGCTACCTGACAAGGATGCCGTTTGATGTATTGAAGATTGATCGATCTTTTGCAAAACTTCAGGCCGATAATAGGCAATTGCAGCGAATGGTGCGCTCGATGATGGGCTTGGCCCATTCCATGGATTTGCACATCGTCATAGAAGGTATTGAGACACCTGAAGAAGCCGTCTGGTTTCGTGCTCTAGGAGCTGATTTTCTTCAGGGCTATTTTTTTGGAAGACCAGTACCGTTCACGGATTATCTGCAGCTCTCTGGGTCACCCCCGGAAAAGCGGATACCGGAGGCCCAAAATCATGTTCCTGCCACTGTCGAAGCCTGAATTATCCTCTGCGCTTCAACTGTTGGACCGTTCTCGAGGGTTCCTCGCGAATGGTTTCTGACACGATTACACGATGCGCCTCGTGCAAGATTTTGCGGCTCTGAAGGAGGTTATTTTCCCCACAATAAAGAATCATGTCCTCCACGACTTCAGCAAGCCACGCATTTTTATCTTTCTCACCCATGTTTCCCCGCCACTGCCCAAACGACCACGTATAACCAAATGCCTTAGCTATACATAAAAAAGACTTGCTAACATAGGGTTAAGCGTGGGTACGTAGCTCATGAGCCTTAAAAACGGCCGGTGCCGATAGCGTGTTCACTCAGCCTTCTTGTCACTCCGCTGAAAAGGGTCACAGTATGCGCCGTCCCTGTCCCATTGATTTCTGCGGTTCCAGTGCGCTGCCGCAGCGGCGAGTTTCGTTCTGAGCGTTCAGAAGGAGATGACGATGATAGTGTCCCGCCCGCTGGTGGATGAGTTCTTCGCCTGGTTGGCCGCCCAGGCCGCGCGCATCTCGCGCAAATCCGACCTCGGCGCGGCGCTCGCCTACATGCTCCGGCGCCAGGACGGCTTCCGGCTCTTCCTCGAGGATGGCCATGTCGACATGGACTCCAACCTCGTCGAGAACGCCATCCGCAGCCCGGCCATGAACCGCCGCAACGCGCTTTTTGCCGGCCACGATGAGGGAGGCCGTTCCTGGGCGCGCTTCGCCAGCCTGATTGGCACCTGCAAGATGAATGGCGTCGAACCCTTTGCCTACCTGCGCGATCTCTTCACCAGCCTGGCGGGCGGCCGCATCGACAAGGACATCGACGCCCTGATGCCATGGGCCTACGCTGCGGCCTCCACTTCCTCACAATGAGCTCATCCGGGAGTCCCCAGTGAGCTTGTTCTGAGCGCTCAGGACGGCGAAGATGTCAGCCAAAAGCACTGAAAGCCCGCCCGCAAGCGAAATTCCAATGGGGCGGGGACGGCGCATACGGTTCACACGAGAGAACCGTGGAAGTAAACACGTAAGGTGTTTGATGGATCTGGGCGAGCGGCCAGAGCCTCGGCCGTTCCCTCGGATCAAGCCTGTCCTGAACTGACGAGACTCAACCAATATCGAGTGTGCCGCCTTTCACCGGTACGAGTCAGTGCGCCCTTATCAACCAGTACCTTCAGACCCCGTGTGGCGGTTGCGCGCGAGGCACCGGTGATCTTGAGTGAACATCCGGCCAATCGGGCAGGGTCCAGTGCTACCGCATGAGCTATAGGCATCCCTTCTATAGCTCACACAGAGATCATTATTGAGTTATAGTAGTCAATACTATCGCTCAGGAGATCCGGTTGGCAGATTGTCCAACAAGGTCGAAACGGACTTTTGAGCTAAACACATCTCAAGATGTGATGGTTTGTGCGATTGTTGCCTCGGGGTCTGCAGGTCAACTTGGCTCTGTACCGTATCCTGCTCAATCGGTTCATAGCGGACATTTCTCATGCTGTCATCGAACCAGGCCGGCTGCAAATCGCCATTGTTCCATTGGTAGAGATAGCCCACCAGACGGTCGGTTTTCTTGCAGAGGATGCGCTTGATTGGTTCGCCAGTCAGGCGGGGCTCAGTGTTCAAAAGCGTTCCTTCCAGGTGGACCTCGTCACTCATCAACTGCGATGTCCGAATGCGTGTTTAGATGGTGGTTAGAACCAGCTTTCTGCAACTGCAAGATGCACTGCTCGCGGTGGGCGAAAATCCACCAGCGAGATGCAAGTTATCTTCTCCGATAAGACCTTTACGGATCGTACTGCGATGCGGCGCGATCCGCGATCTCTGCTAGGAGAGCATCGATTTCAGCCCAGATGCGCGGTTCGATTTGGCCGCGGGTCAGGGCCCATTTGCTCAGGACGTCGAGAGGGTCGTGATCGCGAAGCAGGGTGCCCAAACTGGCCGCATCAACGGCCAAGGACGTGCGAGCCTGCCACGCTGCGTTGCGAGTGCGGCGCTCCGCGGAAGGAAATGCGAAGATCGGGGCCAGCTGCCAGTCTTTAACCGCGCGGCGCAGAGCGGCCCGCACGACCTGTGCGGGTTCGACACCACAGGCCTGTAATGCTGTTTCCTGCCGTTCGAGAGCATTGACCCTGATATCGATCTTCCGGGTGGGGGTCTTGCGCCGAGCTGACGCAACAGGGTTCGTTGCTGGACCAATGCCGGTGCTTTCCGCGTCAAGCGCCTTTGGCGCCTGGGCCGTCTCGAGTTCGGTCTCGAAGGGCCGCATCTCCGGCTCGGCAACGGTTGTGAGCTTCGCGATCACAGGTGCCGGCTCTTCTTCTTTCCTTTCCTGAAAATCCCGGCCGTCCTGCCGCAGCGCTGCGGAATAGGTTGGATCAGGTCTGGTGATGGTCGGGATCTTCTTTCGCAATCGACTGCCCTCACGCCGCGAGAATGTTGTTGAGAATGTCGGTTGCCTCCTGGAGGGCCTCGACAACATGACGAATATGCGGGCGCATCAACGGGTTCGGATCGGATTGCTTTTCCAGTGCCAGGGCATGGAGAAGCCCTTTCTGATCCATTTCCTTGTAAGTATTCCGACGCATCATGACCGTCTCGATCACCGGAAACTGTGTGAGTGCCTCCTCGATCAGGGCGGCGTCGGCGCGGGTCGTTTTCGGGTCGACCATGTTGAGAACCACGTGATGGCGCGGAAGACTGGTCGGATCGTCGACCCGGGATTTCAGCTTCTCGAACCAATCGGCCGTCTGCCTGCCCACGTCGAAATCCGATGTCGAGAGCATGATGGGCGTCACGATATGGTCGGTGAGCACGGCGATGCCGTCCGACCATTCAGCGCCGACCCCAGCCGTGTCGACGAAAATGAAATCGGCAGTGTCAGCCGCATAGACCCGCTCGATCTTACGCTCGGCACCAGCAACGCTATCGACTGTCGCGGAGTGGAGAAGCGGTGAGCCAAGCCCCCCGGCCTCCGCGCGTGCGTGCCAGGCTCCAAGTACGCCGGTGCTATCAGTGTCGATTAACAGTACTCGACGGCCGGCGGCAACGGCGGCGCTGATCAAGGCGCGCGAGAGCGTGGTTTTCCCACTCCCTCCTTTCCGGGCCATCGCGGCGATCACCACGAGATTTTCATTTGGCATTCCCGTGTCCTGAGCAAAAATAGTGATATGCAGCAATAATGCCAAATCGTCGTTAATCGTTCGAAGCGGAAGGGTCAAGCAGATGGTGGGATGCGATCCGCGCATGGCATGCTGCATAAGACGCCCTGCGGTTGACGCGGGGCCTCCGGCGCGATGCAACCGGCATTTTCCGGTAGTGCCCCGGGAAGTGGTGTAGGAACTGGTGTCCACCTGCTTCTTCATAGCCGGTGTCGCTCGTTCACTGTGCGGCAATCATCGGCGCCGCATCGGGATCGTCGCACATTGCGGTCAGCTTTTCCACCGGCATGTAGCGGCGCGAGACGGCCCACTCGTCATTCTGTTCCAGCATCAGCGCACCGACGAGGCGGATGACGGCCTCGCGGTTGGGGAAGATCCCGACGACGTTGGTGCGTCGCTTGATCTCCTTGTTCACGCGTTCCAGCGGGTTGGTGCTGTGCAGCTTCGAGCGCAGGCTTTCTTCGAAGGCCATGTAGGCGAGGACGTCGTGCTCGGCCTCGTCCATGAGCTCCGCGACATCCCTGAACCGCTCGCGCAGGCTATCGGCGACCTCGCGCCAGCGTGCATGGGCCTGGTCGCGGTCGGTCTCGGCGAAGACGGTCTTCACCACGGCGCTGACCACGGGCTTGTTGGTCTTGCCTACACGGGCCAGGAGGTTGCGCTGGAAGTGCACGCGGCAGCGCTGCCAGCCGGCCCCCAGGACCTTGCGTACGGCACCTTTGAGGCCCTCATGCGCGTCGCTGATGACCAGCTGCACGCCGCGCAGGCCGCGGCGGGTCAGAGAGCGCAGGAAGTCGGCCCAGAACGTCTCGGCCTCCGAGGGCATGACCGTGATCCCCAGGATCTCGCGCCGCCCGTTGGTGTTGACCGCGACGGCCACTATCACCGCCATCGAGACGATCCGCCCGCCCTCACGCAGCTTCACGTAGGTGGCGTCGAGCCAGAGGAACGGCCAGTCCCCTTCCAGCGGCCGGTTCAGGAACGCCTGCACCCGCTCGTCGATCTCCTCGCAGAGCCGCGAGACCTGGCTCTTCGAGGTGCCCGTCAGCCCCATGGCACGCACCAGATCGTCGACAGCCCGCGTGGAGACACCGTGAATGTAGGCTTCCTGTATCACCGCCATCAGCGCCTTCTCGGCCGTCCGGCGGGGCTCCAGGAACGTGGGGAAATAGCTGCCCTTGCGCAGCTTGGGGATGTTCAGCCCGATCGTGCCCGCTCGGGTATCCCACTGGCGCTGTCGATAGCCATTCCTCTGGTTCTCGCGGTCCGGGCTGCGCTCGCCATGCCCGGCACCGCACACGGCGNGTCCGGGCTGCGCTCGCCATGCCCGGCACCGCACACGGCGGCCACCTCGATATCCATCAGCCTCTGTGCGGCATCCTGGATCAGCTCGCGCAGGAAATCCGCGTCGTCGCTCTTGGCGATCACCCCCGGAAGGTCGATCATGGTGTCGGTCATCGTGCTCTCCTTCGTTGTCATCGGTCGTTGAACAACCTCAGACTACGAAGAAGCGCGATGGCCGCCAGCTCCGGCCGCGCGCTGCGCTACGCCAAAAGGCTCCGCGCGCGGCCTTTTACACCACCCGGTGGGACACTACCCATTTTCCAAAGGACGGGTGACGCGAGCCAGTATGCGGGCCGCGCGTGGCGCTGCACATTTCGCAAGACGCGTTCAACGGCAACCGGGATGCAGGTTGCGGGAGACGTGTTCTCGCTGCCGCGCTGCGCTTGCCATCCGACATTCGACACCATCCCGTGGGGCGCAGCAGACGGCGCGCAAACCACGTGGTGCGCGCTACGAAAGACGCATCGCGCGGTACAATGAGCGCGAAGCGCGCTCCATTTTCCAAAGGACGTGAAATCGGCCTTCCAGGCCACTTTTCTATATGGAGTACAATCCCTTATAGCCTTCTCCACTTGTGTTGGGAGACGGCGGGCTTGTACGAAGTTGGCAAGAAATAGGAACGTTAACTTCAAAATGTCACGCGGCCGCAGACTGACCGAGACCGAGCGTCTGAGCATCGCCAGAGAGCGATCTCGGGGCGTTCCAGCTGCCGAGCTTGCCACACGCTATAACGTCAGCCTGAAGTCGATCTACAACGCCGCCAATCATGGTGTGGGGCGTCAAGTGGCGAATGCCAGCCGGTCTCGCGTGGTTGGCATCCGCGTCTCGGATCGTGATCTTCAGGGCTTTGATGCCGCCTTGGCGCGTCGCGGCGTTGCAAACCGGTCAGATGCCATGCGGCGGTTGATGCTCGCTGCAAATGATATTCTTCGTCCCGATGATGCGACGGCCGAGGAACTGCGAAGCATGAGCGCGGCACTCAACCGCGTGGGCAACAATGTCAACCAGGTGGCGCGGAGGTTGAACGAAGCCAAGCTCAGCGGCGAGCGTCTGCCCTACACCGCGTCAAACAATGCGGAGATCCGGGAACTCGCGGGCCTTGTTTTCGAGATGGCCGATCAGATCCAGGAGTTGTTTCGGGCGCGGCGCAGGTCGCTTGATCTTCAGGTCACCCAAGCCCTTGCCGGTTTGAGCGGGAAGGCGGGTCATGGTTCGGACTGATCGCTCGCGGGGCGTTGGACCATCTCTTTTCGAACGCGACTGGAGCCGGGTCTCAGGACGCTGGCAGGGCCTTGCGAAAGGCGCGCAGATGGTGCGCGCCGCGCGCGGATATTCGCCGGCGATCTTCAAGGCGATTTCAAAGGGCGGTTGTCACACCGGCGCGCAGCTTCGTGCACAACTCACCTATCTCACCACCAAGTCGAGCCATATCCTCGACAGCCGCGGGACCCATGACGGGAAGAAGCAGCTCTCGGAAGCCGAGATCGAGCGCGTGGCCCGCCGGTTCGAAAACCAATGGAGCGAACGCTATAGCCCCAAACTTGGCCACACCTCGCATCTTCTGATGGCGTTTCCCATCGGCACCAAGGGTGAGGAGGTGCGCGATATCACCGAGACCGTTTGCGAGCGCTTCTTTCAAGGTGAAGGCTCGCATTTCGATTATATTGCTGCAATACACCATGATCGTGCGCATCCTCATGTGCATGT
This sequence comes from Roseovarius sp. D22-M7, assembly GCF_037083785.1. NCBI lineage: Bacteria > Pseudomonadati > Pseudomonadota > Alphaproteobacteria > Rhodobacterales > Roseobacteraceae > Roseovarius > Roseovarius sp. D22-M7. The sequence goes on along the minus strand of NZ_JBAPKY010000082.1, from coordinate 1,642 downwards.
AGTCCTGAACCGCCGCAGCAAGGATGGCGAAATGTTCTTTCTCGGGAAGGATCACCACTTCAACTACGACACCTTTCGGGTGGCGATGGTCGAGGCGGCCCAAACCCATGGGATCCGGCTCGAGGCGACGCGTCGTCTTGACCGGGGAGTTACGACCTACCGCGCCGAGATCGATGAAATCTACAAGGCGCGTGACGAAGGGCGACCGCCCGTTGAACGCCAGAGAACGGGCGCCGATCTGGCGGCCGCGCTGGAGATCGTACGGCACAACGCCCTGACTTATCGCGGGCTCGCGGCGGAGGCGTCAGAATCGAGTTTCGAGGACGTGGCTGAAGCGCTCGAACATGCCAGTACCATCCTTGCCAATGGTGGCTCAATTCAACCTGATGGAGCCATTTACATGTCCGATGACGAAACGGCGTTCGATACGCTGATTACCGAGTTCTCCCGGAACATTCGCCAGATCGAGGTGGCAATTGACAGGGCACCGGCTGCTGAGCGGCCGGAGATCGAGCGCAAGCTTACCGACGTGTTGGCCTCGGTCGCCTATTTGAGCCCGCTCGGGGATCGTTCCTCGACCCTGATCGATGCACCCTCCCGGGACGGGATCTACGCGCGACCCAATGTGAGCGAGGATCATCTTGCGCGGCTTGAAGAAGGAGAGGTGGCGGCGAAGCTTGCCGAGGCGCTGAGAGGCACGGGAATCGATGCCGAGGCCGTCGCCGCCCGCATACATGAGGGGGCTGGTAACGCCGCCCTGGAACGACAGTGGTTGGCGCAGGATCTGCAGGCCATCGCCAAGGAGGGAGATCTCGATCTGGAGAAGGTCGAGGATCGGGAGGAAGCCCTCGACTGGCTGGAGGCCGTGCATGCCCGTCTGGGCGACGTCCTGACGGATGCGCGCGTGCTGCGGGTGATCGACGATACCGATGAGGCGGATAACGTTGGGGCTCCGTTGGGCGAGCGCCTTACCCTGCCAGAGCGTGACCTTGCAGAGGGCCGATTGGAGGTCTTTGCAGTATCAGAGCGTCAGGATTTCCGGCAGCTGGTGGCGCAGTTTCGTCAGACGGATTTCGACCACCCGTTCTCGGACGACCCATCCGTGCGGCGGGCGGGCGCGATCGAGGTGGAAAAGGCGCGCGCTGCGTTTCATGCCTATGCACAACGATCGCCCCAGCATGCCGAGTTGGCGTCGATGGCCTGGGATCAAATGACCGACAGCCGCAAGCCGCCGCAATTCGTGGTCGCGGAACAGGATCGCACGCTCCATGCGGGCGATATGGAGCTCGCATTGCGGGATCCATCGGAACCCATCGGCTCAATCACCGAGGAGCTTCGCACGATTGCCCTTTATCGCACCGAGATGCCGGATGATGACTTCAAAGCGGCGGTTCAGGACGAGATCAATCACCTTCGCGCTTTGGGCGCCTCCCGCGCCTCTATCAGCGAGCGGAGCTTCGAGATCGAGGACAGGGCACGTCAGGATTACGCCGAGCGGCGCTACCTGATCGAGGTCGCTCCCGCGGTGATGGCCTTCCTTCGCAATAATGCTTGTCTTACACTGAACCCGGCTCCTGAGGTATGAAGGAGCCACTGCCCGCCACGCCATTTATGGCGAGCAGTGGCGGCGGCCGGATCGCAT
>NZ_JBAPKY010000081.1:0-11070 GCF_037083785.1 Roseovarius sp. D22-M7 | reverse complement strand
GGGAGAGCGAGCTCTACAACCGTATCATGATCCACGATCATTTCCCCGGCGCGACGGTGCGCCATCGCACCGACAGCCTGGTGGCACAGCGCGCGTTGGCACGGGCGGGGCTCGGCGTGGCGGTCATCGGCTGCTTTGCCGCCGACCCGGACCCGGATCTCGTGCGGATCTATCCCGGCCCGATCACCGAGAACGCCATGGACCTCTGGCTGCTCACCCATCCCGACATCCGTCGGACGGCGCGCATCCGCGCCTTCATGCGCTTTGCCGCGGACGCCTTTCTCGCGGAGCGGGATCTTTTCGAGGGCCGCCTCCACGCGTGACCGTATCGAGCGATCGAAGCTTTCTGCACCTCGCCCCTTGCGCGCGCTCACGTCCTTTCGCGGAGGTGTCTCACGGTGCGTATTCGTCGGGTGACGAAGTGCCGCTCCCGCTCGCGGGCGATCTTGCAGAAATCGGCGCGGAGAAAGAGGTGAAACGATGCGGGCTGTTTGCCCGCGTGGCGAACAGTGCCGACATCGCGCACAGCCTGCGCTGGCTGTCACGGGGGCCACTTTTGGCCTTGACGTCCCGGCACTGGCACAGCGCTGAAGCGGGCACGGCAGAAGCCGGACTGCTCGCAAATTTCCTGTCCTTGCGGCACGGAACAGGGCCAAGTTTACCGCAACCGGTTTCGCCCTGCATCTATGCGGCAGCGAGGCGATGCGGATGAAAATCAAGTCGGTTTCATGGTATATTTGGTCGTTTATTGATTAGTTCCGTGTGTGGCGATACCATGCGTCGACCTTACGCCCGAGAAGGAGATCGACATGGCGCACGCAAGCTCGTTTCTGGACAACGTCTACAACACGGATGGCGGCGAGAGCATGCGCCGGTATTACAACGACTGGGCCGACAGCTATGATACGGACCTGCGCGAGAACGATTACCGTACGCCCGGTCGCTGTGCCGATGCCCTTGCAAGACATCTCGATGACAAGAACGCGCCGATCTTGGATTTCGCCTGCGGCACCGGCATCTCGGGCGTGGCGCTGAAAGAGTCGGGCTTCACGACCATCGATGGCACCGACATCGCCGAGGGCATGCTGGAGAAAGCCCGCGCCAAGGGGGCGTATCGCGATCTGTTCCGCGCAGAGCCCGACGGCGGTCTCGATACGGGCGGGCGGCAGTACACGGCCATCGTGGCGGTGGGCGCGATCGGCGCGGGCGCGGCGCCGGTCGGGTATCTCGACGAGGCCTTGGCCCATCTGGAACCCGGCGGCATTTTCGTGGTCTCGCTCAACGACCACACCCTCGAGGATCCGCAGTTCGAGGCACGGTTGACGCAAGCGGTCTCCGACGGCCGCGCCGAGAAGATCATGGCCCAAGACGGCCCGCATCTGCCCGCGATCGGGCTCGGCGCGCGCGTTTGGGTTCTGCGCCGGCTCTGATGAAAGAAGCCTGCATTTTCCCGCGCTTCACTGTAAACCGCGCGGAGGAACCATCTGCCCAAACGAGTCCTTAGCGGGTGGAGCATGATGATACCGTATATGTCCGTGGTGGGGTAGCTGCAAGGAAGGCCACGCGCACCGAACTGCCTGGCAGCGGTGCAGCGCGCGATAATGTCTCTGGAAGAGGCAGGTGGCCTCACCAACCAAAGCGGGCCTGAATCATTCCGTCCACGGACGCTCTTCTTGATGGCTGAAGGCCCCTTCACAGGGGGGCCGCAAGCGGATCGGTACACATGCTCTACGGGTTTGTTTGCCGCATTCCCTGTCCGATTTTCGACGATGCGAACCGTTGTCGTAGTCGTACTGACGAGGTGGTTTACAAAACCGCGACCGCGATCCGATCCGTCATCGGTTGAATGCGTCCCGCGCAGGGCGGGTCCCGTGATTTTTTTTTACTGATTCACAACAGCCGGCCGCGTTCAGTGATTTTGCACACTGTTTGGCCATCTTTACCAGGAATGTGCAAAAAACTGTCTCGGCTCACTTGCATTGAAAATTTTTTGACGCTTAACTTCTCATAAACGTGAGTAAATCACGAAGAAGAATGACAGGGAGTCCGCATTGGCAGAGATTGGACACAACGACGCGTTCGTTGCCTTCGAGCGTGTTCAGAAAAGCTATGACGGCGAAACGCTGGTCGTAAAGGACCTCAACCTGTCGATGCCCAGGGGTGAGTTTCTGACGCTTCTCGGGCCGTCCGGATCGGGGAAGACCACCTGTCTCATGATGCTTGCGGGTTTTGAGACCGCCACACATGGCGAGATCAGGCTCGACGGTATGGGCATCAACAACATCCCGCCGCACAAGCGCGGCATCGGCATGGTGTTCCAGAACTACGCGCTGTTCCCGCACATGACGATTGCCGAGAATCTCAGCTTTCCGCTGGAGGTCCGCAAGATCGGCAAGGCGGATCGCGAGACGAAGATCAAGCGCGCGCTGGAAATGGTCGAGATGGGCGAATTCGGCGGACGGCGCCCCGCGCAGCTATCGGGCGGTCAGCAGCAGCGTGTGGCGCTGGCCCGCGCGCTGGTGTTCGAGCCCGAGCTTGTCCTGATGGACGAACCGCTCGGCGCGCTCGACAAGCAGTTGCGCGAGAAGATGCAGTTCGAGATCACGCATCTCGCGCACGAGTTGGGCATCACGACGGTCTACGTGACCCACGACCAGACCGAGGCGCTGACCATGTCGGACCGGGTCGCGGTCTTCGACGATGGCAGAATCCAGCAGGTCGCGGCGCCGGACGAGCTTTACGAGAGCCCGCAGAACAGTTTCGTCGCGCAATTCATCGGCGAAAACAATACGATGGAAGGCACGATCAAGGAAATCAAGGGCGGCAACGCCCTGGTCCAGCTTGACAATGGCGAGTTGATCGATGCCAAGCCGGTGAATGTCGACAAGGCCGGGGACCGCACGCTGATCTCCATCCGCCCCGAGCGGGTGGAGTTCAACCGAGAACGTCTCAGCCCGGATGCGCACACGCTCAAGGCCGAAGTGCTCGAATTCATCTACATGGGCGACATCTTCCGCACCCGGCTGCGAGTCGCGGGCAGCGACGAGTTCATCATCAAGACCCGCAACGCCCCCGACCAGCGCCGTCTGAGGCCCGGCGAGCAGATCGAGATCGGCTGGCTGCCCGACGATTGCCGTGCGCTTGACGCGCGCTAGAAGATTGGCGCGCGCGCGGCGCGACCGTCGCGATGTGCGTTCAGCAAGGCATGGAGCCGTCCGACCCGTGACGCCATGCCAGATCACCCACAAACGGGAAATACTGGGAGTATGACAATGAAACTTCACAAGACCCTGCTCGCAACGACGGCGCTGACAGTGGCCGCCGGCGCGCCGGCAATCTCGCAGGAGATGGCCGACAGCATGACGCTCGTGTCCTGGGGCGGTGCCTACCAGGAGAGCCAGCAAAAAGCCTATGTCGAGCCGTACCTCGAAATGCATCCGGATGTCAGCGCCACCTGGGACGAAAGCTCTGCCGAGGCGGTGGCCAAGCTGCGCGCCATGGACGAGGCTGGCAACGTGACGTGGGATCTCGTTGATGTCGTGGCATCCGATGCCATGCGCCTGTGTGACGAAGGCCTCGCGATGGAGATCGATCACGACGAGGTTCTGGCCGACGCGCCCGACGGCACCGAGGCCAGCGATGATTTCGGCGATCTGATCGTCAGCGACTGCTTCATCCCGCAGATCGTCTACTCGACGACGTTCGGCTACCGCACCGACATGGTGCCCGAGGGTGTCGAGCCGCCGAGCAAGATCTGCGACGTGTTCGATCTCGAGACCTATCCAGGAAAACGCGCGCTGGAACAGCGGCCCATCAACAACATGGAATGGGCGCTTTACTGCGATGGCGTGGCCAAGGAAGACCTTTATGACGTGATGAGCACTGACGAAGGCGTCGAGCGTGCGCTCGCCAAGCTCGACACGATCAAGGACCAGGTCGTCTGGTGGACGGCCGGCGCCGAGACCCCGCAGCTTCTGGCGGATGGCGAGGTCTTCATGGGCTCGACGTTCAACGGGCGTCTGTTCTCGGCGATCGCCGAACAGGACCAGCCGATCGGCATGATGTGGGACATGCAGGCCTTCGATCTCGATGGCTGGATCATTCCGGCGGATCTGCCCGAGGAGCGCCTCGCGCGCGTGATGGATTTCCTCAAGTTCGCGACCGACACGCAGCGTCTGGCCGATCAGGCCGCCTATATCTCTTACGGCCCGGCGCGCGAGTCGTCGGCGCCGCTGGTCGGCAAGCATGCCGAACTGGGAATCGAGATGGCGCCGCACATGCCGACCGATCCCGACAACGCGTCCAACACGCTGATCTACGATTACGAGTGGTGGGCCGATAACCGCGACGATCTTGACGCGAAATTCCAGTCCTGGCTGTCGCGCTAATCACGGATTCAAACATGGAAAGGGGCCCTCTTGGCCCCTTTCGCACCTGAGCGGGCACGAAGACCCGACAGCCGGATCATGAACCTCCAACAGGGATGATATGAGCGATACAACCGAGACCGGGCCGGTTCTGGCCGCCGATGGCACACCGCTGAAACGCAGCCTGCGGCGCGCGCTGCGGGCGCAGAAACTGCGGGCGCTTGCCCTTATCGCGCCGCTGCTGATCTTCGTCATGGTGGCGTTCATCGCGCCGATCGCCGACATGCTGTTCCGGTCGGCGGAAAACCAGATCGTGGGCAATACCATCCCGATGACGGTCGAGGAGTTGCGCGACTGGGACGGCGAGGATCTTCCCGATGAGGAGGTGTACCGCGCCCTGTTTTTCGATGTCTTTTTCGCCGCCGAGGCCAAGGAGCATACACGGCTGGGAAGCCGTTTGAACTATGAGGAAAGCGGGATGTCGTCGCTTTTCCGCACGAGCGGCCGCAGCGTGGATGACTTCGGAGAGGTCTTCCAGGACGCGCTGGAGGATCTGAACCCGGCTTTCGGCGATGCACAGGTCTGGTACGACATGATGTCGGGCGGGCCCGGCGCCGAGGCCGCCACGCGGCTGATGTCGAACCAGATCGCGCGCCTCGAACAGCTGGCCTCCGAGATCTATACCGGTGACCCCGACTTCATGCCCGGCGCGGCGATTGCCCAAATCCTGCCGAACACCGCGCGCGAATATACCGCCTTTGCCGCGTTCACGCATTTCGAGGAGGAAGACGTGGTTGCCGAGGAAGAGCCGTGGGAAGCGGTCTATGCCGCGCTCGTGCTTGACCTTGCAAGCGCGGATACCCGGGCCGCGATCGCCGCGTATGACGGCCCCGGCGCCGACCTTCTGCAGCAAGCCGCCGAAGCGGAATTGCCGCCCGTCGACATGAAATCGGCCTTCATCGACGACAACGAGGACTGGGCGCGCGTGAATTACTGGGAGGTGATCAAGATGTATTCGCCTTCCTACACGACGGGCTATTTCCTAAACGCCGTGGACATGGAAAAGACGACCGAAGGGATCGCGCTGCGCGACGAGGACGAGCGGATCTACGGGCTTCTGTTCAAGCGCACGATGTTCATGTCGCTGGTCATCACCTTCAGCTGCATCGCGCTTGGCTATCCGATTGCCTGGCTCCTGTCGAACCTGCCGGCGCGCAAGGCCAACCTGCTGATGATCCTGGTGTTGCTGCCATTCTGGACCTCGCTTCTGGTGCGTACATCCGCGTGGAAGGTCATGCTGCAACAGCAGGGCGTGATCAACGACACGTTGGTCTGGCTGGGTATCGTCGCCGATGAAGGCCGGCTGGTGATGATCAACAACCAGTTCGGCACAATCGTCGCGATGACGCATATCCTGCTGCCCTTCATGATCCTGCCGATGTATTCGGTGATGCAGACCATTCCGCCCTCCTACCTGCGCGCGGCCAAGAGCCTTGGGGCAACGCCGTTCACCGCGTTCTGGCGGGTCTATTTCCCGCAATCGGTGCCGGGGATCGGCGCCGGGTCGATCCTGGTCTTCATCCTCTCGATCGGCTATTACATCACGCCCGAGATCGTCGGTGGCACCACCGGGACGTTCATCTCGAACCGGATCGCCTATCACATCTCCACATCCTTGAACTGGGGGCTGGCGGCGGCGCTCGGGTCGATCCTGCTGGCGGTCGTGCTGATCCTCTACTGGGCCTATGACAAGATGGTCGGCATCGACAACGTGAAGCTTGGGGGCTGAGACATGAGCGCAGTGACATTGATACCGGTCGAGAAGAGACCGCTTTCCTTCGCCCTGCCGGTGATCGCGGCGGTCGGCGCCTTTGCCGGGCTGTTCGTCGGCACGGCGCACGGATCCAGCCTGATCGGTGTGGTGCTGGGGGCGCTCTTGCTGGCAGCCGTGGGGTACATCGCCCTTCGGGTTCTGGGCCAGGACATGGAAAAAACCGTTCGCTGGGGGATCATCGCGCTTTTCACGGTCACGGGCATTCTGCTGGCAGGGGTGCCGGGGATCGTGCTTGGCGCCCTCTTCGGCTGGTTCTTCTCATGGTTCATCTACTGGATTGGCGAGGGGCGCTACCGCGCCAAGCTGCCGCCCTACCTCACGAAGGGCGAAGTCCTGTGGAATTATGCCTTCAACGTGCTTTGCGGCGCGATCTTCGTGTTTCTCATCACGCCGATCCTTGTCGTGATCCCGCTCTCGTTCAACGCGGAAAACTTCTTCACCTTCACGCCGGAAATGCTGCGCTTCGATCCGGCGGGCTACAGCCTGAAGCATTACGAGGATTTCTTCACCTCCAGCGGGTGGCAACAGGCGTTGCGCAACTCGCTGGCCATCGCACCGGTCTCGACATTTCTCGCGGTGAGCTTCGGCACATTGGCGGCGATCGGCCTTTCCTCTGAACATGTGCCGTTCAAGCGCGCGATCATGGCGATCCTGATCTCGCCGATGATCGTGCCGCTGATCATCTCCGCGGCGGGGATGTATTTCTTCTACAGCCGGATAGGTTTGCAAGGCACCTATTTCGGCGTGGTGTTGGCGCATGCCGCCCTCGGTATCCCCTTCGTGATCATCACAGTGACGGCCACGCTCGTGGGGTTCGATCGCTCGCTCACGCGGGCAGCCGCCAGCATGGGGGCCAATCCGTTGACCACATTCTTCCGGGTGCAGATGCCGTTGATCCTGCCGGGGGTGATCTCGGGCGGGCTCTTCGCATTCATCACGTCCTTCGACGAGGTGGTGGTGGTGCTGTTCGTTGGCTCCGCCAATCAACAGACGCTTCCATGGCGCATGTTCACCGGCCTGCGCGAGCAGATCAGCCCGACGATCCTTGCCGTGGCGACGATCCTCGTGACAATCTCGATCATCCTTCTGGCAACGCTCGAACTCTTGCGCCGACGGTCCGAGCGGTTGCGAGGTATGTCACCGGGTTGAATGCGGGACAGCCGCGTCAAAGGTCTGGACTTCGGTAACGGGGCCGTCTCGGTCAAGCCGTTTTGCACAAGCAATTTGCTCCGCCAGAGCGGGCTTTTGGTTCTGTGTTCCTGTCCGTCCTGCTTTCTCACATGGCCCTTGACTGAAGTCCTTCGGGTACATGCTTCGGTCTGTGGTCAGCGCGTCGGCTGCCGACATGATGCTGGTTCGATGCAATTCCGAGATGCCCGTCTCATAGGCGTCCTTGATGGATGTCAGCGACAGTCCAGACCACCGCATCATCGGAACCACGTCCCTCGAAGACCTGCGTTCAAGCAGTCAACGAGTGGGGTAATAACCGGTCAGGCCATTTTCGGCGCAGCAACCGGCTGGCACCCGGTGCCATCGACCCAGATCCGATGGAGTATGACGGCGATACGACGCGCCAGGGCGACCATGGCGCGCTTGCGGCCACGGCGTTGTGCGAGCTGGGCTCCCCATGTTCTCTGCCATGTCGATCGACCGCGGTTCATCATGACAGTCGCTGCTTGGCACAGCGCCCGCCTCAGGTTGACGTCGCCCGCCTTGGTGATCCCGCCAGAGACATCGCGTTCACCCGACTGGTTGCGCGAGGGCGTCAGTCCGACCCACGGGCCACCCTTTTCAGAGGAGGCGAAGCGAGCCGGATCATCCACCTGTTAATCCCGGAGACAGAATGGAGAGCGGACTCGGTTGGATGATCTGAGCGTCGCGGGGCAAAATTCCGCGGTCTGACACCCGAGGCGAACGAGCCGAGGGTGGGGTGTTGATTTCCACCCAGAAGTGACCCGGGTAGCGGCCTAATTTCCATTGAGAATTGACCCATGTGACCCTTCCTCCAGCGCCATGCGCAACGGGGGACACTGGAGTGATACACATGGGACTTTTGAACATCATACGGAAGCTACGGTTACGGGATAAGCTGCCGATCCGTGAGATTGCGCGGCGGACCGGAATGTCGCGCAACACCATCAAGAAGTATCTGAACGCGGGCACAATCGAGCCGCAGTTCGCGACGCCGGAGCGGCAGAGCAAGCTCGATCCGTTCTCCGAGAAGTTGACCGGCTGGCTGAAGACGGAAGCGGCCAAGTCCCGCAAGCAGCGGCGGACGCTGAAGCAGATGCATGCCGATCTGGTGGTTCTCGGCTTTGACGGGTCCTACAACCGGGTCGCGGCTTTTGCGCGTGACTGGCGGGCCGATCGGCAGCGGGATCAGCAGACGACAGGCCGCGGCACCTTCGTTCCCCTGTCGTTTCACCCGGGCGAGGCATTCCAGTTCGACTGGAGCGAGGATTTTGCCGTTCTGGGTGGTGAACGCACCAAGCTGCAAGTTGCCCACATCAAGCTGTCGCACAGCCGGGCCTTTCTGGTCCGGGCGTATCTGCTGCAAACCCATGAGATGCTGTTCGATGCCCACTGGCACGGGTTCAGGGTCTTCGGCGGCGTCCCGGAGCGCGGCATCTACGACAACATGAAGACAGCGGTTGATCGCGTCGGTCGCGGAAAGGAGCGGCAGGTCAACATGCGGTTTCTTGCGATGGCAAACCACTACGTATTCGAGCCGGCGTTCTGCAATCCTGCTGCCGGCTGGGAGAAGGGACAGGTCGAGAAGAACGTGCAGGACGCCCGACATCGTCTATGGCAACTCATGCCGAGCTTCGCCGATCTCGCAGCACTGAACGACTGGCTGGAACAACGCTGTGTCGAATTGTGGAATGAGATCCCGCACGCAGCGCTGCCAGGCAGTGTTGCCGACGTCTGGGCCGTAGAGCGGGGCGCGCTGATGTCTTTGCCGCCCGCCTTCGATGGCTTTGTGGAACTGAGCAAGCGGGTGTCCCCGACCTGCCTGATCAGCTTCGAGCGCAATCGCTACAGCGTCCCGGCGTCATTTGCGAACCGTCCCATCAGCCTGCGCGTCTATCCCGACCGGCTGGTGGTTGCCGCTGAAGGACAGATCCTGTGCGAACATATGCGGGTGATCCAGCGCAGCCACCAGCTCCCACCACGCACGATCTACGATTGGCGGCATTACCTGGCCGTCCTTCAGCACAAGCCCGGTGCATTGCGGAACGGTGCGCCCTTTGCCGAATTCCCTCCGGCCTTCAAACAGCTCCAGGACCTCATGTTGCGCAAGCCGGGTGGCGATCGGGAGATGGTCGACATTCTGGCGCTGGTTCTGCATCACGATGAACAGGCCGTGCTGGTCGCCGTGGAAATGGCGCTGGCCGAGGGGGTCGCAACCAAAACTCACGTGCTGAACCTTCTGCACCGTCTGATCGATGGAAAGACGATCGCTGGGCCCGACATCGACACACCACAGGCCCTTGCTCTGCGCAGTGAGCCAAAGGCGAATGTCGAACGCTATGACGGGCTGCGTGCCCGGACCGTAGGAGGCCGTCATGCGTCATGACCCTGCCAGCGGCGCCATCATCATCATGCTGCGCAGTCTGAAGATGCACGGGATGGCCCAGGCCGTCACGGATCTCATGGAACAAGGCGCACCGGCCTTTGATGCTGCCGTGCCGATGCTCGCTCAATTGCTGAAGGCTGAGGTTGCAGAACGGGAGGTCCGGTCCATCGCCTACCATATGAAGGCCGCCCGCTTCCCGGCCTACAAAGATCTCTCCGGCTTCGACTTCGCAGCCAGTGAGATCAACGAGGCCACGGTGCGCCAACTGCATCGCGGCGAGTTCATGGATGGCGCACAGAACGTCGTGCTCATAGGCGGCCCCGGCACCGGCAAAACCCATGTCGCGACAGCCCTTGGCGTGCAGGCCGTCGAACATCACCGCCGCAAGGTCCGCTTCTTGTCGACCATTGAGCTGGTCAACACGCTCGAACAGGAGAAGGCCAAGGGGAAGGCTGGACAGCTTGCGGAAAGCCTCACCAAGCTCGATCTCGTGATCCTGGACGAGCTGGGCTACCTGCCGTTCTCCGCCTCGGGCGGCGCGCTGCTCTTCCACCTGCTGAGCAAACTTTACGAACGCACCAGCGTCGTCATCACCACGAACCTGAGCTTCAGCGAATGGGCCACAGTCTTCGGTGATGCAAAGATGACAACCGCGCTGCTCGACCGCCTCACCCATCGCTGCCACATCCTGGAGACCGGAAACGACAGCTTTCGCTTCAAGGCCAGTTCGGCCGCAGCTGCACGGAAAACCAAGGAGGACACTCATGCCTTGACCAAAGCCTGACCCCCGAAACATAACCTGAAGGTGGGTCAAATCTCGATGGAAAACCCGGGTCACTTCTGGGTGGAAATCAACAGGTGGGGAGATGTATGCTGTGGAACTGTACAACCGGGTATGCCGGGCGTGCCATGTCGAGGGGATGAGCAAGAGCGAGGCGGTGCGGGTGTTCGGGATCGACCGGAAGACGGTGGCGAAGATCCTGAAGCACTCGGTGCCCCGGGCTGTCGGCGAATGAGGCCGCCGGTGCGGCCGAAGCTCGATCCCTTCGTTCGGACCATCGACCAGGTTCCGGAGGACGACAAAGGCCGGCTGAAGACGCAGCGGCAGACGGCGAAGCGGATCCACGAGAGGCTGCGCGACGAGCACGGGGTTACCGGCGGCATCACCATCGTGACCGATTACGTGCGGGAGAGGAAACTCCTTCGACCACGTGTCGTACAGGCGCTCGCGTGCGTCGGGACAACGATCCCCCGGATCGTTTTCCGATCCTCCTCACCCCTCACGGCGGCAC
>NZ_JBAPKY010000080.1:0-11281 GCF_037083785.1 Roseovarius sp. D22-M7 | reverse complement strand
CCAAGGCGTGGCCCGTCGCCCGCAAACCGTCTGGCTGAAACCCGTATGATCGGGAAAATATTCTTCTCGCCAGACTTCTTCAGCAGCCTGCTAAATGAAGCGATACGACTCAGCAACGCGTTGCTTGCCTTTGTAAGCTCATGTGCGAGACGGGAAAACGGGGACGCAGTTGCAGGGCCTGTCAGGGCGCCCGTTGGGCCGGTGCGGCTTCCATCGTGTCGATAACCTCTCCCTGGCAGATACATGTGAGATGTCGACATTCATGATCCGCATGGTACCGGAGGGCGGCCTCTCTTGAAACGCTATGGCGCGCTCGGACACTCGTCGATCATCGGATTGATACCGTGAGTGGGCATNTTCATGATCCGCATGGTACCGGAGGGCGGCCTCTCTTGAAACGCTATGGCGCGCTCGGACACTCGTCGATCATCGGATTGATACCGTGAGTGGGCATTGTTGCAGAACTCAGGCCTGAGACGTGACTTCCCCTTACCCCATTGACGTCATGCCACGCGGACGATCTCGGCGGTGCCGAGGGCCGAGAAGCGGTTCATGAGGGCGATGCGGATGTGGATTTCGGCGGTCTGGCGGTCGGGGTCTCTCGCGGCGATGCGTTCCCCGACGGCCTTGAGGCAGCGCATCTTCGCCTCGATCCGGCTGCGGGCGTGATAGCCCGTCCATCGCTTCCAGAAAGCCCGGCCGTAGTGGCAGTTGGCGCGCAGGGTTTCGTTCCTGATCCGCGCAGCTGGACAGTCTTCTTTCCACGGGCGGCCGTTCTTGCGGATCGGGATGATCGGGCCGGCGTCACGTTCGATGATGGCCTTGTGGCAGCGGCGTGTGTCGTAGGCGCCGTCGGCGGTGACCGTACCGATCGGCTCGGATGTCGGATGTGGCCGGGTCCATGGCCAGATGGACCTTGCGCCATTGGCGTCGGCCTTGCACCCCGTGCTTGCGGGCCTGCCATTCGCCATCCCCGAGGAACTTGATCCCGGTGCTGTCCACGAGCAGGTTCAGCGGCCCGTCGGCACGGCGATAGGGGATCTGCACCGCCAGGGTTTTCTGCCTGCGGCACAGAGTGGAGAAGTCAGGCACCGGCCAGTCCAGCCCCGCCAGCCAGAGCAGGCTGGCCACCATGCCGGCGGTCTGGCGCAGAGGGAGCTTGAACAGCACCTTGATTCACAGACAGAACGGAATGGCCGCATCGGAAAACACGGCGGGCCGTCCAGGCCGCCCGTCACGCGGCGCCAACCATGTCATATCCTTGTCGACCCAGATCAGCAGAGATCCCCGCTTCCGAAGCGACGCGTTGTAGCTGGAACAGTTCGTCGTGCGGGTAGCGGGCAGGTGCGCGCTTGCCCATGCCACCTTTGTAAACGCATGGATTTGCAAAGTGAATCCCTTACGGGGATAGTTCTGCAACAACGCCCCGTGAGTGGCGTTTGAGAGTGCTCACGACCCGCCTTGGATTGTTACCGGACTGGGCGGCCGTTCGCGCAAAGGTTCTGTCCGCGGTGATCGGTTTCGCAGCGTTGCAGCTTTCGGGGCACAGAAGGCTTGATCGCGTGCAAAATCACGCGTAACCGCTACGAGGCGGTGATCAGCCGGTGACATGTCGGCAAAACCATTTGCCAAATCGATTCAGAATGAACTGTTGAAAGTTAGCTCAGCATGAAGACGATTTGTTTCCCAATTGAAATATATGAGCGAGAAATTGATTCTCGCCTGCTGCTCGCGATAAAAGTTGCTTCCAGAGGCGCCAAAGCCATCGTTGGACGAAGAAACAACCAGGTGTTCAGACAGGTTTCCGGTGCGACCTTTTTCCTGTCTCCGGGACATGCGAATACGAGTCTGCGGCTCGTTCAAAAGTTCGAACAATCGGACAACACGATATGCTTTCACGACGAGGAAGGATTTATCCGCCAGAGCGACCAGATTTACCTCGAGCAAAGAGTGGGGCAGACCGTGCGCCAGCACGGAAAGATTAATTTCACATGGAACAAATCCCAAGACGAATTGCTCAGGTCGATTCAGGTGTCGACCACCTGTATCACGGGCAGCCCAAAATTTGATTTACCGTTAATGATGAAACGCCCTCTGCCCAAAAAACTCCGGATAAACATCAATACGCGGTTCGCACTGGCGAATCCAGTGGGTGAAATAGGGCTGGAGGGCGTGTTTGAATTGGCGCGATTGAACGGCGACTTCACCGACCTCGACAGGAAGCGCCTGATCGATAGGTATGAGAAAGACACCGTCGTTTATTCCGAGTTTCTGGATCTGATAGAAAGAATTGGACAGGATGGATCGCTGCCTACTGCCATAAGGGTGCACCCGGCAGAGAGCCAAAATCGTTACAGGGAGATAGCGGAAAAATACAGAAATATAGAAGTTGAAGATGGTGTTCCCCTCTTCGACTCGATCAATCACACCTCCGTGGTCGTCCATGATGGGTGTACGACCGCATTTGACGCGAAACTGATGGATCGGCATGTGGTCGCGTTGCGTCCGGAATCTGTCGGCACATACTATGACGACCTCGCAAACAACTTCTCGGACGTCTGCTGTACGTCTGCTGGTGAAGTGTTCGAATTGCTGAGCAACGTGAGGAAAATCCAGGATTTGAACAGCATCATTCCTTTGAGGAAAACAATGTTGGGGGAGCTTATTCCAAATAGCAATGGAACATTTGCGTCTGACCTCATCGCCAACACCCTGATACAGCAGAGCTGTGAAGAACCATCGCAACGTGTGATCCCAAGAGTGACAAATCAGGCAAGCAGGTTGATGCGGAATTTTTTGAAGACCGCCAAGCGAAAATTCCGTTCAATGAGTTTCGATAAGGATGTATCCGCACGTCAAGTTACATCCTCCTACTTCAAGTCGAAATACCCTGTCGAACTCGATATGGAGGACCTGAAATTTCGTTTTGAAAAGATACGTGCTAATGTGTCGCCGTCAAAGGAGCGACTACATGACATTCAGTTGATGAGGATCAACAGTGAGGTCATCGAAATTGTACCCGTCAGTGTATCCTGAAACGCCCGAAATTGATCCGGTTTATACGCGGAATTTCGTCACGCCTTTGTGTGAAAGAACAACTTTGTCTTGTCATCAAATAAAAATTTTGAGTGTTTCAAATGCGAGGGCCCGATTCAATCATCCTGCATGCAGTGATTGCTCACCTTCGAGCCCATGTTTGTCGTGCTCGAAGCGTGAGGTGATCGACATACCGGAATACATGTAGCGGTGGCGATTCAGAGGGGCACAGCAATTCTCTGCTTCCGGCGAAAACCTCGTCAAAAAGTCCGATTTGGACCGCCGGAGTGTCAGGTCGATTTGTCCTGCACTTTTGTTCCTCGTGAAGCCACTGCCTTCGCGCCTGCAGCGAAAGCCCGATCTGGCAAGCATCCTCGTCGGGCAGCGACTCCAATCGACCGTCTGCAAAGGGCTGGCCTACGACATCTGATGGTTTCTGTCGGATATCCGCACATCCCCGCGCGGCACGGTTACGCCGGATGCCCGGCTTCGCAGACGCAGCGAATTGCAGCTCTGACGGGCCGCGCCGCGGCATATCGATATCAAGGCAAGGTCCGCTGTGGGCCGACCTTGTCTACCCGGTTGTCACCTTCGCAAGGGGCGGGGAGCGGTCATTCGCTGCGGGTACCATGGGTTCAGGCGATTTCAGTGGGAGCTGACATTCAGTTGGACGTGAAACGGGAAAATTTTCTGTAACGCCGCATGGCGTCCAAGAAACCTGAACCGACGCGGACTTTGATCAGTCGTGTAGAATTTCAACATTTCAAAGTGCCGCCAACGAGCCGCCAATCCGCTAAATTCTTTGGGCGCACTAATGTCTTGCCACGCCCCAACATCGTTCGGGCAGTACATTTGGTCGTGTGTCACGAAATCGATACAAGATACTGCGAAAAGACAGAAGAACTTTATCGGAAGCGCTGGTATGTCGAAACCATACGCAAACGGAACACAAGCTGGATACGACCGTACTCTCTTTGTCTCGGATCTCCACCTCGGGGCACGAGGTTGCAAGGCCCGCGAAATTCTCGAATTCCTCAAAAGTTGTCATGCCGAAACAGTCTATCTGGTTGGGGATATTTTTGACTTCTGGCATGTTGGAAAAGTGCACTGGACCGGCATACACGATGAGATCGTCGTTGAACTAAACCGGTTTTCGCAAAGTGGCGCCCGGCTGATCTATCTTGTGGGGAATCATGATCGCAAGGCGCAACATGTCGTGCAGGCTTACCTGCCGTATGCAGAGTTTCGAGTGTCCACCGTGCACCAAGCAGCCGATGATCGAACCTATCTGGTATTGCATGGAGACCAAGCGGATCGGCGGCTGTTGCGTTGGCACATCATGACTTTGCTCGGCAGTCGAGTGGATGCCAATCTTCGCGCCATCGACGATTGGATCACCCGAAACCAGAATATACCGGCCGATCATCCCGGCATTTTCAGGCAGTTAATCTCGCTGTTCAATCGCATGATGGCCATGGGAGAACGCTTTGAAACCCTATTGGCATCGATGGCGAAAGAGGCCGGAACGGATGGCGTAATTTGCGGCCATTCCCACAGGCCGGGAGTGCGCGTGCACAATGATACCACCTATGCAAATTGCGGAGACTGGGTAGATAGCCTGACCGCTTTGACCGAGGATCACAACGGACATATCGAATTGTACAGCTGGCAACGTGAACCGCGGCGGGCGCAGCAACCCGAGCGCGCCAAGCGCCTTTCGGCGCCACTTGTCAGCGATAAGCGGCGGCGGGCCTGAAATTGTATTGGCAGCCATCAGAGAGCAAGCGTTTTCGTACCGTTGGATTTTTGACAAAGGTGATCCTGCTCCCGATCATTCTATTGGCTTTTCTTGTGCATCGGCTCGCTCTTGCTTTGGACCCGCTGATTTTCCCAAGGCTTGATAAGGTTGAGGTGAAAAACCCTCTTTTCATTGTCGGGCTGCCCCGCAGCGGTACCACCGCAGCACATCGAATGATGGCCAGCCACTCCGAAATATTTACCTCTATGCCCTTGTGGGAGCTTCTGTTTGCACCTGCACTTTGCCAAAAGTACGTGATCTGGGGCGCCTATAAAGTTGATGATGCCCTTGGTGGACCACTGAACAAGCTCATCAATTGGGCGCAGGACCGTTTGGCGTCCGGCTTTGATGACATCCATCAAAGCCGTTTGACGGACCCTGAAGAAGATTATCTGGGATTGCTTCCCTTTGATGGATGCTTTTTGCGCGTCCTGATGTTTCCTTATGCGAAATCGACTTGGGCGCTTGGCGACTTCTCGTCCCTTCCGAATGCAAAGCGAACGCGTCTATTGGCTGCCTATCGGGCGCTGGTTCAACGCCATCTCGCATTTCGCGGCGAAGATCTCAGGCTCCTTTCGAAGAACCCCAGTTACACGACTTGGGCGTCCGATTTGGCTGACACGTTTCCAGACGCCCGTTTTGTCGGGATGCATCGCGATCTGGAGCAGGTCGTCCCGTCGCAGTTGAGCTCGATCGAAACGGGCATTCAGATTTTCGGCCATTCCGCACACGATCCTTGGATTATCGGTCAGTTCACGCATCTGCTCAGAGGGTATCAAAAGCGGCTGAAGGAGGATGCCGAAAGGCTTGGAAACCGCTTCAAGTTGCTTGATTTTCAGTCCCTCGTAAAAACACCTGATGTTGCGCTTCGCGAGGTCTACACACAATTTCAGTTGCCACAAAGAAATCCAGAAGACGCGGCCTCCTTGAAACAGTTGTTGACTGAAGCGCACAGGTACAAATCTAAGCACAAATACGCACTGAGTGACTTTGGGCTGCAAAGCGCAGATTTATTGTAACTCTGACTCAACCTTCTCTTCAACAGGTCAACCTGCTTACCATGACAAATCAGACTTTCGACACCAAGATCAGCGATGTATCGCTTCGGTCAGAACATAGCCTGGCACCCCAAATGGCGCATCAGGGTTTTGACCGCCCCAAGCGCGCGGTTGCCCCGGTTGCAAAGGTATCAGATCTACGCATCGCGGTAGTCTCGGACGCGATTGCTGGTCGTAATGGTGTTGGCACATTTTACCTGGACCTTCTGGCGCAAATCGAAGGGGATGTGGCACGGGCTGAACTTATCTCGCCGAAACAAAGTGCCGACTACTCGCTGGAGCGATTTGCATTGCCCTTGCCCGGCGACAAAACCCAAAGGTTGGCTTGGCCGCGTCGTCGCGAATTGAATGCGCGGTTAGATCAGTTGAGGCCCAACCTGATTGTTATTCCGTCCCTTGGACCCTTTTCATTTTTTGCATTTACCTACGCACGCAAGAACCAAATTTCAGTCGTCGTCGTCAATCACACGGACTTTGATCACTTGCTTTCGCTTTATTGGACGAAATGGGCCGTGTGGCCTCTCCGAATAGGTTTGAATGCAGTGAACCGTTGGCTCTGCAAGAGGGCAACCGCTGTTGGAGTAATGCATAGTGAAGCTCTGGAAACTGCAAAGCGGCACGGTGCCAAGGTGGTGCGCGTCATGGGAACCCCACTGAGCAGCGATTTCTTGTCGCGCCCTATACAGCCGTTGACAGAGACTGTGACACGGGCGGTTTTCGTTGGCAGGCTGGCAAAAGAAAAGGGCATCGCCGACCTGCTGAAGGCTGTACGGTTATCGCCTCAGACACATTTCACTATTGTTGGCGACGGTCCTTTGCGTGAGGAAATTGAGGCGACCGCCAAGGTCTGCAAAAATCTGACCTATCGTGGATGGCTGAGCCGGTCCGGCGTCCTGATCGAAATTGATGCTGCAGATGTTTTGGTCCTTCCGTCTGCCTATGAAACCTTCGGTACGGTAGCTTTGGAAGCTTTGGCAAGGCAGAGATATGTTATTGCGAGTTCAGGATGCGGCATCACCAAATGGCATGCGCTTGCCGATGGAATTTTTCTGACATCAGATGCAAAGGGTCTGAAAGAAGTACTCGACGATATCCAGAAGATGGAGCCTTTGGATCGCCGTCAGAAGGCGGCTAAAAGCTGGCAGGCTGTCGAAGCCTTCAACAGTCAGGCTGTCAATGAGTGGCTAAATTTGTTCTGTGACGCCGCGCATGCGCAAAGCCGTTGAACAGGTTCAAAGGAATGAAAGCTCTGGTCTCGATCCACGATGTCATGCCTCACACGATGACGGAAGTAGCTGAAGTCATCGCACTATGCCGAAGATGCGGTGTAGAAATTCTGACATTGCTTATTGTGCCCGGATACGATTGGTCCTCACAGCACCTGAACCGGGTGAGGCAGTGGCAACGTGAAGGGTGCGAAATTGCCGCGCACGGATGGGTCCATCGATGCCTTAAAATCTCAACCTTGGGGCATCACATACACAGTTGGGTTCTGTCACGCGATGTCGCCGAGCATCTCAGCTTGAGCTCCGATCAAATCGCCGCGCTCATGGCGCGATCAAAAGATTGGTTCGAAGCAAACGATTTTCGAACTCCTGAATTGTACGTGCCGCCAGCTTGGGCAATGGGGAAGATTTCAACTGAGGCTTTGGGAAACAGCGGCTTTCGTATGGTTGAAACCCTGAGGGGGGTGCATTTCCCAGAATCCAAAAATTGCAAATGCCTGCCTCTCGTCGGGTTTGAAGCTGATACAGGCCTTCGTGAAGCGGCTCTTCGGCTGTTAAATAGGATCGCGATTTCGATAACAAAAAGAGAACCAATGCGGGTGTCGATCCACCCCTTTGATCATCAACTTAGGTTAAGTAAGAATTTGGAAGATGTTCTTCGAAATTGCGGAGAACCGTTAAGCTACACGTCGCTCATAAAAAATGTGTGAACGGTACATGAATCGGCAGCAGTCCAATTGAATGTATCACGCCGAACTGTGAGTTTGCACTCAAAGTCAGCTGTGTCCGCGCCGCCGCCATCCGACCCTGGAAAATGCTGCACGATGCACGAATGGCCGGCCTGGTGACGTTGCAGCGCGGCATCGGTCACACCGATGAACGGCGGTTGTGGGCCGTCCTCGGCACCGCGAGGTGCCCGCGATTCGGGTTATGCTGCGACGCGACAGAGGTCGGCTCTGAACTCAACTTGGACATCGCCAAGCTTTGCGCAGCCCGACGATCGCCTTTTGCTGAAGACACGGTCAGGGCACGACGACGCACCCGGAGCGCTGATTTTCATAGTCTCGCGCGACCACCGACGGCCTGCCCCCCGACGACAACACGTCGGTCGTGCTGTAGTAGGGCCACCTGCCCCAGCCGCCGGCGTCCGACCAGTTCAGAATCATGTATGAGGTCGGCGACGAGATCCATGACGCGTCTTCCGCCCGAAAGCGCCACACCCTGAGACCTACGGAGGAGCGCGCGACGAGATAGAGATTGTCGGGAAAGGCGGGGGGCAGGCCCTGCGGGGTAGAAGGCTTGCGGACCGCGACGGCCTGCACCGTTCCGCCATACCCCGGCTTGAACCACCCGAAGCAGGCTTCAACGTAGCAGTCGATCCACTTGTGCCAGGCGTGACCATATTTTTTTCTTATAAATGTGATTGATTGCGGACGCGCGAGCGCTGCATATTGGCAGCGCGTTCAGCCATATGGAATGAGAGCATGATTGACGGCCGTTCATTTCTCCCTGTAGGCGCGATGCTTGGCGAAGGACGGTTCAAGATACTCGCGCACGCCGGCCGTGGAGGCTTCGGCCTAACCTACAAGGCCCACGACCTGAAACGCGGCGGAGCGCCTGTGGCTGTCAAAGAGTATTTTCCATACGGCGGCGCCGAAAGGCGGGACGATGAGGTAGCGTTCCTACCAAACACGCCGCTCAGCGCGCGCCCCCATCTGTCGGCCTTCTCCGAGGCGCTCGCCACCGATCGCGTGTCTCACCCGTCCGTTCCCAACACGATCCTCACCTTCCGCGAAAGGGGCACCGCCTACATTGTGATGAATTGGATCGAGGGACAAACGCTGTCCTCGCTGGCACAGAGCGGAGGCGCAACGCCGGACGCGCTCCTCAAGACGTACTTGACCGGCCTCGACGTCGCTTTGCATTTTGCAGCCGCTGGCCTCGCGCACCGCGATCTCAATCCCAACAACATCATGATTGATGCTGACGACGAGCCGATCATTATCGATTTCGGCCTCGCGCGAGCCGTGGGACCCGGCTACACAACGATGACGCGCACTGTCGCCTTCGCACCAGGTTTCGAGCCACCGGAGCAGAACTTCTCGAAAGGCTGGCAGGACGTCTGGACGGACGTCTATACGCTCTCGGCGTCTATGTACTACGCCGTGACAGGGGCGCGCGCTTCGCGAAGCACGCCCGGAACGCTCCTTGAATTCGTGCGTCGCGACGAAACCCTTGTCAAAGGATTGTCCGAAGCCTTCGCGGCGTGCGTCGATCAGGGATTGATCACCGATATCTCACAAAGACTTCGTTCCGGCCAGGAAGCACTGGAGACCCTGGGAATCGACCGCGCCCGCCTTGCCGAGATCCTCTCACCCGAGGTCTTCGCGGTCACCAAACTGCTCGAACCTTTGCGCCCGATGAGATATTCAGTGGGCGAAGGCTTCCAGCCCGTCGGCCGGCCGGAGGCGCTGGCGCCAGTGGTCCGCTATCAGCGTTCTCTTCTCCAGTCATTCGATACGGCGCGGTTTCAACCGACATCCCTGAAACGGCGCGACGGCTCCGAACTGACGACCGGCTTGTCGGCGAAGGTCGCGCTTGCACGCACCGAGGCTGCGCTCAACCTCCTCTTCGGGCGCGAAATCGTCGTCCCTGCGGGACAGATCGCGGAGAGCCCTGCGTTCATGACGATCTTCATGGAGATCATGGGGCCTTTCTTGAAGGACTATGCGACTCCTATCGCCGCTGCGTGCAAAAACGCGGGGCTCCCGACGTTCCAACCTTTTCGGCTGGCGCTCGAGTCGAGGTCGATGATCGACTATGAAGGCTTTGTTCGTGAATATCGCTTTACGGGCGCGCCTCTCGTCTTGATACGCGCTGCGGGCGGCGAGAGCGGCGAACGAGACGAGAAGGCTGCCGCGCGGATCCAAGGCTTCAAGAACCTGTTCCTCGCGCGGGACTTCTCCGGCCTGGAGACGGCGATCGGCCAGCCGGGATACGGCGATTTCGCGCGAATGGTCGCAGAATGGTTCGGACCGACGACCGGCGTTTTCGCACGGCGGGACGTACCCGAGGTCAGCTCAAACGAATACGCGCGCTTCTTCGATCTGCGATTGCGCGACGAGGAGTTGGTCGGCGAGGGCGTGTCCGAGGCCCGCGCCTCGCTCGAACTCGTCGAGGAGATCGAGACAGTTCTTCGCGAGGCCGATGTCTCGGGCTATCGAGGTAACTGGTATCGCTTTGCCGAGAGGTTCGGAGAAATTTGGCCGCTGGCGCGCGCTTATCTCGACACCCGTCTGTTTCTGACCTTGGCACGCCAATATGAAATCGATCACCCGATCTTCGTAACGCAGGAGTTTGAATTCGGGCGCTTCGATCATTCGTTGGTACTTGGGCCGCGCTTCGCCTCAAACATGGACAGCGATGACGAGAGCCCACTGCTGCAAGTAGCGTCGAATTTCTCAGAGCCGGTGAACTGGAGCGCAATTATGGAGCTCTATCTGGATGATAGGTTTCTTCGGAGCGTGCGGCGGCTCACACGTCACTTCTTTGATCGAACGCCCGCCAGCGATGAAAGATATGTCGAAGACATTGAAAGCCACGGCAATCTTCTGGCCCGGCTCTTGGGCGACGTTCTGGCGTTCGAAACCTCCTCCGGGCGATTGAGCGTCCGCCCGATCAGCGTGGCTGGTGGGGTTTCAATGTCTTATGAAGCCTACGACCCTTTAGGTCTTACGGAAGAGCTCCGATCAAAAGATAGGATGGCGACGGAGAGTTTTTTCGTGGATGGTCGGCTACCCGACAAGGAGCTTACTGCGATCAAGACGCTGCAAACGGACCAGAGCGGAAGAGCGGCGTTCAGCGACGCGGCGGCGGCGACCGTCTTGCACTACTATGCGAAGCCTTACCGGAGTTTCGTCTCCACGGCTTAGTCCGCTCATCGGACCGTCTGCCTCGCTCAAATCGTGCATATGCAGCGAATGTCTGGTCTTGACGGCCGCGCCATGGCTTCAGCGACAGTTAGCCAAAGGCGGCTCAGGGCCGTTCCTGACGATCCCGCAGTCAGGACGTATTTTGTTGAAAAACTCGGGCTTGCTTGGACGGTAGGTTGCTGATTCAATTCTTCTGACCAGCGGGAGAATTGAGCAATGTTGGGACCGAGA